>DATGMY010000250.1:0-7375 GCA_035307005.1 Flavobacterium sp.
TAGCAATACAGGCGGTCGCTCCACGGACTGTTTTCAAAATTCTCGACACATTGCGTAAAGGCTTCGTCGTCAATTTCAACTGCATCGATTTGTTCAGCATCAGAACGCTGGGCAAGCATTAAAGCGATTAATCCGGTGCCGGAACCAATATCTAAAATGGTATAAGGAGTGTTATATAAAGGTGTCCACGCACCTAATAATACTCCGTCTGTTCCAACTTTCATCGCACAGCGGTCTTGATTGATTGTGAATTGTTTGAAGGAGAACATAACTAAATTTATAAAAACATCTTTATTATTGTAAATGACTATCTAGAACTTTGTACCAAAATATATTTAGTACGACTTATGGTAAGACGTCGCTTCGAGTAGCGTAACGCAGTGAAGCCTTTTCGGCAAGCTCAAGACAGGCTATTGAGAAGTTGTTAATTATAAGTTCTCGACAGGCTCCTGACGAAGGGTTGATATATTCTCTTTGGCACAAGCTTTCCGATAATCATTTTATTGTATTACACTCAATCAACAAAAGCGAACTAAATGTCCGCTTTCATTTATCCGCAATTACAATTGGTATCATCGCCGCAACCTTTGCTTTTCTTTTTAAAAACAAATTTTCTTAACAAAAAGGCTATTGCAACAGCCAAAAGAATATATACAATAATATCCTGCATTGGTTTATTTTAATAATTGATAAGCTATTAACGATACAATATAAGCGAATCCGGTCATAAATACCATCTGGAAAATTGTCCATTTCCACGAGTTGGTTTCTTTTTTCATTACCCCCACTGTGGACAAACATTGCATGGCAAAGGCATAAAACAGTAACAAAGATACTCCCGTAGCAAAATTGTAAACCGGTGTCCCATCAGGACGCTTTTCTTTGGACAAGGTTTCAATAATAGTTCCGCTGTCTTCTTCCACGTCAATGTCTTGCCCTAAATTATATAAAACGGCAAGGTTTCCTACAAATACTTCCCGAGCCGCAAAGGAAGTCAATACGGCAATACTTATTTTCCAGTCGTATCCCAACGGACGGAAAACAGGTTCTATCGAACGTCCGATAACTCCAATATAGGAAGATTCCAGCTCGTATTCGGCAATTTTATTACTCAATTCTTCTTCAGCGATTTCTTCCTGAGCATAACGTTCGGCAACAATTTCTTCGGCATTTCCAAAAGTATCGGAAGGTCCGTGTGCTCCCAAAAACCAGATCACAACCGAAAGTGCCAAAATAATTTTACCGGCTACAACGATATAAGAAAGCGATTTTTCGTACATGTTTAGTAAAACGTTTTTCAGAATCGGCATTTTATAGGTAGGCATTTCGATGATGAAATATGATTTGCGATCGGCTTTGATGAATTTTTTCAAAACCCATCCGGCACCCACAGCACCTATAAATCCTAACAGATACATTCCTGTCATTACCAATCCCTGCAACGGAATAAAACCAAACAAATAGGTTTGAGGAATGATCAACGAAATAATGATGATATAAACCGGAATCCGTGCCGAACAAGTAGTAAACGGTGTTACCAACATAGTGATGAGACGTTCTTTTGGATTCTCAATATTCCGGGCAGCCATAATTGCCGGAATCGCGCAGGCAGTTCCGGAAACCAGGGGTACTACTGATTTTCCACTCAACCCAAAAGGCTTCATAATCTTATCCATCAAAAAGACCACACGGCTCATATAACCGGTTTCTTCCAAAAGCGAAATAAGGAAAAATAAAATCGCGATTTGAGGAACAAACATCATCACACCGCCCAATCCGGGAATAATTCCGTTGGCGATTAATTCCGTCAGCTTTCCTTCGGGAAGTGCGGCAGCAACCCACTGGGAAAGATCTCCGAAAAGACCGTCCACAAAATCCATTGGATAAGCCGCCAATTCAAAAATGGAGCCGTAAATCAACAGCAAAATCATCAAGAAAATAAGGTATCCCCAGAATTTATGAGTCAGAATCCGGTCAAAACGCATCCGCACATCTTTGGCTTTGGAAGTATCAATAACATAGGTTTCTTTCAGGGTGTCATTGATCCACTGATAACGTTTGATGGTTTCTTTGTGTTGTAACCTCTTTATTTCATTTTCATTTTTCTGAAATTCGGAATTGCTTGACATCAACGGACTGATTCCTTCAAACAAGAATACTTTGGTTTGTGTCAGCCATACTTTGTAAGGATTGTGCTGAGGATATAACTGCTCAAGCATCTCAAAATAAGAAGCATCTATCAATTTGAGATCGAATATTTTTTTTGTATCCAGATTTTTGTATCCAACAATAGCTTGTTTCAGGGCATCAATACCCTCTTTTTTCCGTGCAGAAAGAAGTACAATTTTGGTCTGCAGTTTTTGCTCCAGCAATTCCACATCAACTGTAATGCCTTTTTGTTCCATTTGGTCTGCCATATTCAATGCCAAAATGGTAGGGAATCCTAAATCTTTGATTTGCGTAAAAAGCAATAAGTTCCGCTTCAGGTTTTCAACTTCAGCCACTACCACTACCACATCAGGGTAGTCCTTGTTTTGCTGATCAAAAAGTACTTTTAAAGCGATTTCTTCGTCTAAGGAGCTGGGATTTATAGAATAGGTGCCGGGCAAATCGATCAATGTAGCTTTTAGATCTTTAGTTAATTGGGTATGCCCCACTTTGCGTTCAACGGTAATTCCGGGATAATTCCCTACGTGTTGATTCAGACCTGTCAATGCGTTGAATACCGATGTTTTTCCAACATTGGGATTTCCTACTAATGCTACTTTTAAAGTATTCATAAGAAAATTATATTAGTTCCACCTCGATTTGTTGCGCCAGATCTTTCCTGATACTGAGAAAAGAATCGTTTACTTTAATATAAATAGGATCCGATAAAGGGGCTATTTGCAATACTTCCACAATATTTCCGGGCATACATCCCATTTCTATAAGCTTTAAAGGCACATGCTCGGTATTGATTGTTTTAATCACTGAGGGCTGGCTCTTAGGCAACTGGTCAAGAGTCATCATATTTTATTTGGATTGAATACAGATTGCAAATCTATACATTTAAAAAGGAACTATAAAGCTTTCTTTATCATTCCTCTATGTTTTTACAAATCCTTTAACAATTGATGAAAGGAAGGTGAGATACATTATATGAATTAGAAACCGTATCGAGTAAGATTAGAACTATTGATCAACTATGCTCCCGCAGCCACTGAATATCTTCCAGCAATTGTTCTACATTTTTTGTATCTTCCTTTTCTTCGTCCAAAAGAGTCCCGTCATAAAAACCTCTGATGCGCCCGTTTTTATCCACCAGAATAAAATTTTCGGTATGTACCATATCATACATTTCTTCCGGGCTTCCTGTTTTTACAGCCAGAAAAGATTGTCGTGCCAGATAATAAATCTCCTTTTTATCGCCTGTGAGCATGTTCCACTTTTCATCTATTACACCTTTTTCTTTTGCATATTCATGCAGTACTTCGGGTGTATCAATATCAGGAGTAACCGAAAACGACAAGAGCTTCACATCCGGGTAATCCTTAATTTGCTCTTGCAGCCAAACCATATTATCTTTCATAATCGGGCAAATAGTGGGACAAGTAGTAAAAAAGAAATCGGCGACATAAATAACATCTTTGTAATCGTCTTGGGTAATGGTTTGATTGTTTTGATTCTGAAAGGAAAAATCAGCGATGATGTGCTTTAATTTATTATTTTTATGTTGTACCAAACTGTCCACCAATTCCGGGTTGACCATTGCCGGTGTGTAAATAGGTAATTGTTTTTCGGGTTTTAAAGCATTGTAAAATAAGGTAAGAATCACAACCGAAAGAAGACCTAAGGTAATAAACAAATAACGGTAACCGTATAAAAGCTTTCTCATCGCACAAAAAATTTCCACAAAATTACAAAACCCTGCTTCGAAAAGCGTTAATTATTCCTAAAAGGATTTTTTAAGTTTTTGTGCAACTTTGTGGATTAGAGTCTTTGTGACGAAAAATAGCCCTGAAGGCTTCAAGTTATCATAAATGAAGTTAACATCAATAAATGGATAGGAAATACCACTCTGAAAAAGGGAATTATTTCTATTACCTTTATTTAGACCTGTTATAAATTCTTAAAGTCATTATACCATCGTCTGATTTTATATTAGTACCTTTGTAGTAAACTTTGTGAATAAAATGAATTTTGATATACAGAAAATACGCAAAGATTTTCCCATACTTGACCAGCAAGTCAATGGTAAACCTTTGGTGTATTTTGACAATGGAGCAACATCGCAAAAACCTCAGATAGTTATAGATGCTGAAGCAAAATATTACAGCGAAATCAATGCAAACATTCATCGTGGCGTGCATCATCTCAGCCAAGTAGCAACAGATGCGTATGAAGAGGCACGGATAAAAATCCAAAAACACATCAATGCCAAAAACAGTTTCGAAGTACTTTTTACTGCCGGAACTACCTTTGGAATCAATTTGGTTGCCAATGGTTTCGGACAAATTCTGAAACCGGGCGATGAGATTATTGTTTCGCATTTAGAACATCATTCCAATATTGTTCCATGGCAACTGGCTTGCGAACGTTCCGGAGCAGTTTTAAAAGTCATTCCGATGTTGACCGACGGTTCATTGGATATGGAAGCTTTTGAATCTTTGTTGAATTCCAAGACAAAGATGGTTGCCGTAAATCATATTTCCAATGCATTGGGAGTAATCAATCCCATTAAATTTATTATTGAAAAAGCACACGAAGTTGGAGCCGCAGTACTGATTGATGGTGCGCAGGCAGTTCCTCATTTGAAACCGGATGTACAAGATTTAAATTGTGATTTTTACGCTTTTTCCGGACACAAAATGTGCGGACCTACCGGAACAGGCATTTTGTACGGAAAAGAAGAATGGCTCAACAAGCTTCCTCCTTATCAGGGCGGTGGAGAAATGATTAAAGAGGTTACGTTTGAAAAAACCACTTATGCCTGTCTGCCTCATAAATTTGAAGCAGGAACGCCCAACATTGCCGGAGGAATTGTTTTGGGAACAGCAGTTGATTACCTTAATGAAATAGGCTTTGATCAAATTGCTGCTTATGAACACGAATTGTTGGATTATGCAACAAAGCGACTAAAAGAATTGGAAGGAATTGAGTTTTATGGTACAGTGAAAGAAAAAACCTCGGTCATTTCGTTTAATTTTAAAGGAATTCATCCGTATGATGTAGGTGTTATAGTTGATAAATTAGGAATAGCCGTACGGACAGGGCATCATTGTGCGCAGCCGATTATGGATTATTTTGATATACCGGGAACCATTCGCGCTTCGTTTGCGTTTTACAATACAAAAGAGGAAATCGACCAAATGGTTGATGCTTTGAAAAAAGCCCAAATGATGCTAAGCTAAAAGTTAAAAAAAAGAATGAGTACAATTAAAGAAATACAAGAAGAAATCGTTGATGAATTTTCGATGTTTGACGACTGGATGCAACGTTACGAATACATTATCGAACTGGGAAAATCACTTCCTCTGATTGACGATCAATATAAAAAAGACGAAAATTTAATCAAAGGATGTCAATCCCGCGTTTGGTTGCATGCTGATAAAATCGCTGATAAAATTGTTTTTACCGCCGACAGTGATGCAATTTTAACTAAAGGGATCATTGCTGTTTTGATTCGGGTGTTTTCCAATCAAAATGCCGAAGAAGTAATGAATGCTGACGTGTCTTTTATTGATGAAATCGGGCTAAAAGAACATTTGTCGCCCACGCGCGCCAACGGATTAGTTTCAATGATCAAACAAATAAAATTATATGCAATCGCCCTTCAAGCCAACTAATAATATGGAAGAACAAATCAATATGACCGAATTGGGAGAAAGTATCGTTAAAACATTAAAAACGATTTTCGACCCCGAAATCCCCGTAGATATTTACGAATTGGGATTGATTTATGATGTCTTTGTTAACGAAGACCGGGAAGTTAAAATATTAATGACACTTACTTCGCCCAACTGTCCTGTTGCAGAAACTTTACCAATGGAGGTGCAGGAAAAAGTAAAATCAATCGACATGGTCAAAGACGTAGAAATCGAGTTGACTTTTGACCCTCCCTGGGAAAAAGATATGATGAGTGAAGAAGCAAAATTTGAATTAGGAATGTTGTAAAATGGAAGAAGAAATCATCAACAAGGTAGCCCAAAGTAGTTTGGTGGTATTTGATCTGGAAGATTATTATCCCACCGAACCACGTGAACTTTTGGATATTTCGCAATGGCTTTACGAAGGTTTTATTTTAAAAGAAAAAGAGTTTCGGGCTGCATTGAAAGAGGTGGAATGGAGTTATTATCAAGACAAATTAGTTGCCCTTAACTGCACTACAGATGCTGTTTTGCCATCGTGGGCATTTATGTTGGTGTCTTCTTATCTTCAGCCTTATGCAAAAATAGTTGTACAAGGCGATTTTCACCAGTTAGACTTTGCGGTTTATCAAAAAAAAATTATTAATTTAGATTTTTCGGTTTATCAGGATAAACCCGTCATCATTAAAGGATGTGCAAGGAAACCCATTCCGGAAGAAGCTTATGTAATGGCAACCCAGAAAATGATGAGTTATGCACGTTCGATAATGTTTGGAGAAGCGTGTTCTTCTGTTCCGATTTATAAAAGAAAAAAATAGTAAAAAAAGAATTTAAATAATGAAAAAGATCTTATTAATAGGAATGATGTTTACATCACAGTTTTTTTATGCACAAGAAACAGAAGTAGTTTCAGACAGTACTTGGATAAAAAAAGGAAATATTGCTATTTTAGGAAGCCAGTCAAGTTTTTCACAATGGCAGGCAGGTGGTTCTAATAACCTTGCAATCAACGGATCGCTGAACTATGACATCAACTACAAAAAAGGTGACTGGACTTGGGACAACAAGTTTATTGCTATGTATGGTATCAATAAACTTAAAGGTCAGGAACAACAAAAAACCGACGACCGTTTGGAGATTAACTCTATTTTAGGCAAAAAAGCCTCGGGCGAGTGGTACTATTCGGCATTTGCGAATTTTAAAACCCAGTTCGACGCAGGAATGAACCCTGATAGTTTAGAACAGAGAATATCGCATTTTATGTCTCCTGCTTATTTACAATTTGGTCCGGGTATGTTATGGAAAAAGAATGACAACCTAAAAGTAAACTTAGCCCCGGCTACTGCACGGTTTATTTTTGTACATTCACATTTTACAGATTTTGAAGAATCTTTTGGTGTGGAACAAGGTAAATCAATGCGTTTTGAATTTGGAGCAGCTGTAAATGCCTATTATAAAGTTGAGGTTATGGAAAACTTTACGATTGAAAATATTCTTAATCTATATTCCAATTATTTAGAAGATCC
>DATGMY010000251.1:0-2610 GCA_035307005.1 Flavobacterium sp.
GGCATATCTGCATCGGCAACAATGATAAAGTCCGCTTTTTGCAAATGTTCTTCCTGTAATGATTTCACTTCTGATTGCTCCACTACGCTGATGGTTTTTATTTTCAGAGTGTTGTTGTACTGACGAATATACCAGCCAATGGCTTCGTGAAAATCGCTGTGATACGAGCCGTTTAAATGTAGGAAAATGTTGTTGGGTTTGATATTTTGCGTTATGAAATACCCCATTGTAGCATCTTTGATTGCTTGTGATTTTGGAAAATTTTCATTAGCGTGATTACTGTCTTTAAACATATCCATCATTTTGGCATAAGCCGGAAGATTTTTATCATAAGGAAACGGCAATGGTGCTATCCACGATTTTTCTTCTATGGAAAGTGTGTCCAAAGCTTCCACTCCTCTTTTGTATAACAAGCTTGCATAACGACGCGGAATGTTTGTAGCAATGTACGCAATGTTGTTTTCTTTGGCAAAATTCAACAACGGTTTGTAATCCGTTTTATAATTGTTCCACAAACGCATTTCTTTTTCAAACTCTTTTTCGTCTAAACTCCCTTTTACATAATTCTGTAGAATATCAGCCTGATCACGTTCAAACATTTCGGCACCGATCATCAGTTGTTTTACTGGATGTTCCGCAAGATCCTTTGCCACTTTTACCTGAAAATAATGCGCAATAGCATTGTTGTGCAATTCGCCAAATAGAACAACATCAGCTTTTTGCAACTCTTTCATCATTTTTTTGTAGGTGGTTTTTTTGCCTTGGGAAGTATAAATTTGATAAGGTTGAACTTGCCCCCAACTGAACGATGTTATCAATAAGAATAAACCTAATAAAACTTTCATAAAAAAAATTATTTACTTTTAAAACACAAAGGTATTCTTTATCTTTATTTTGTTTAAATTTATTTTAATTCTTTAGCTGAAAATGCACATCCATTCTAACTTGTTTTTTAATGAACCCTTGGGATTTTCTTCGGAAAATTTAAGAACTTCCTTAAAGCCTTTCCGTTCTTCTTTTCAAGAAATTACTTTAAAGAAAAACGATTTTCTTGTAAAACAAGGCGAAGTTTGTCCATATTTCTGTTTTATAGATGAAGGTGTTTTACGGCATACCATTGAAATTGACGGGCAAGAAAAAACCACCTATTTAGGCATGCAGAATACAGTAACGGTGGCATTGAACAGTTTTTTACTTCAACAGCCTTCGCGCAAAAGTATCAAAGCACTTTTTGATTGCCGTTTATGGATTATGAACCAAGCCGTTTTTTTAGAATTGCGTGAAAACAATCCAGATTTTCATAAGTTTTATTACAATCTTATAGAAAAACAATTGTGCTTGATTGATGAATACCGATTGGATCTCCTTACACTTTCACCTGAAGATCGTTATCAGAAATTATTAGAAAACGAACCTAAATTGATACACGACATTCCTCTGCATTACCTGTCATCGCTTTTGGGAATATCCGACCGGCACATGAGCCGCATTCGCAAAAAGATAAAATAATGCCATTTGGCTGGTTTTTCCTTTTGGACATTTGCGTACTTTTGAAAATAGTAATTCTAAAAAACTTATACCTATGAAATATCATCAAATAGACCGAAATCTTTTTATCAAAAACCGTAAGAAATTTGTCGCACAAATGGCTCCGCATAGTTTAGCCGTGTTTAATTCTAACGATATTTATCCGGTTTCTGCCGATTCTACTTTACCTTTTGCACAACATAGGGATATTTTTTATTTATCAGGTGTAGATCAGGAAGAATCGATTTTAGTTCTTTTTCCGGACGCGTTTGAAGAAAAACACCGCGAGGTTTTATTTTTGCGTGAAACCAACGAACACATCGCTATTTGGGAAGGCGAAAAACTGACCAAAGAACGTGCCTTTGAAGTTTCGGGTATTAAAACGGTTTACTGGCTGTCGGACTTTCCAACAATCTTCAGAAAAATGATGGCAGAGGCTGAAAATGTGTATATTAATAACAACGAACATTATCGTGCTTCCGTGGAAACAGAAACCCGTGAAGATCGTTTCATCAAAAAATTAAAACAAGATTATCCGGGACATCAATATTTACGTTCCAACCCTATTTTGCAACGTTTGCGTTCGGTTAAAGAGAAAGAAGAAATTGCGTTGATTCAACAAGCGTGTGATATTACCGAAAAAGGATTCCGCAGAATTTTAGGTTTTGTGAAACCTGGTGTTTGGGAATATGAAATTGAGGCAGAATTTGCCCACGAATTTTTACGTAACCGATCTAAAGGCTTTGCCTATACACCGATTATTGCTTCAGGAAACAATGCCAACGTTTTGCATTATATCGAAAACAACCAGCAATGCAAAGACGGTGATTTGATTTTGTTTGACGTTGCGGCAGAATATGCTAATTATTCTTCGGATTTATCGAGAACCATTCCCGTGAATGGCAGATTTACCCCAAGACAAAGAGAAGTTTATGATGCTGTATTACGTTGTAAAAAAGCAGCAGAAACGCTATTGGTTGCCGGAAACAACTGGTATGACTACCATAAGGAATTAGGAAAAATCTATACTTCGGAATTGTTAGGTTTAGGTCTTTTGGACAAAGCAGATGTGCAAAACGAAAA
>DATGMY010000252.1:0-11353 GCA_035307005.1 Flavobacterium sp.
CATTGAAGTGATGAGTGAAAAAGAAGAACTGGATTATGAAAAGCTGCTGAAACGTTTGGAAATTGAACCCGATGAGTTTCTGATGATTGGCAATTCCCTGAAATCAGATGTATTGCCCGTTTTAAATATTGGCGGCACAGCTGTTCACGTGCCTTTTCACACTACGTGGGCACACGAACGTATTGACCACGAAATCGTACATCCAAAATTTTATAAGGCAGAAAATGTAAGTGATATTGTTGAGGTTTTGGGGTTGTAAATTAATCGAATTCTTTTAAAATAAGTTTAAAAATGTTGTTTTCGATATTTTCTTGTTTTTCAAACTCATAATCTGATGGTAAATTTATACTCTCATAGTCTCCAGAAAAAGTATTAAAAGAAACAAACTCATCTAAAATATATTCTATATACTCTTTAAATTCTTTCCTGTTGAAATTATGATAGGCTAAATCTTTAGTACCTATACTCTGTATATTTTCTAATGTATTTTCTACATATTCTATATTATCTTCTTTTAACTTTGAACAATAAACCGCTCCGTTTTCTTCAATAACTTTTACAATTCTACTCATTAATTCATAATCAGACGAAGTAGGATTTTGTTTTGCTTTTTCGACAATATACGTGAGAATCTCTTTGTCTTTTTTAGTAATTTTGATGGCTCTTTTTGATTGTGTTTGCACAATCAAATTCTCAACAACACCAATAAGGCTTTTGATTTCCTCATTTGGCTTTTTAACGTTTCCGCTTCTCCAACCGTCAAAATCGTGAATGCTTAACAAATAATTTGTACCGTCATAGATATCCATATTGCTTTTTTCGTATCTTGTTTTATCTACAATAATTGCAAAAGCATCTGTCAACAACTGAAGATCTTCTTCACTTATAGAAGCTTCATACTTTTTGACTTTTATTTTTGTATAATCTTTGGCATACCAAATACTTGAATCTGATTTATGAAAACGTACATCATATTTTTCAAGTTGATAATCTTTGATAATCTCATCTATCTGAAAGATATATTCTGCATCAAAAGAAGGACGAACCAGCATTCGCACTTTGTAATGGTCTGCCAAACCGTCAAATAATTTTTCCTTTATTTTTTGATTGTATTCTAATTTATAATCGGCTATATCAAAATATTCCTCACTCGGTTCTAATCCATCGTAAAAAATTCTTAACTGACTATGAGCCGCAATTGAAATTCCTATAAAAAAGACTAAAGAATAAACTATTTTTTGAATCATAATGTGTCTGTTTTATTGGTAAATCCGAATGAATTATTTAATTTCAAACTTAGCTTTCATACTGAATTTAACAGTAATTGGCTTAATACTAATCTGATGATCAAGCCCTTCTGACTTGCTTGAATAGGCAACATTTGAACCGACATTTGATATTTTATAATCAGATACTTCTACTACTTCCAAAGCATTTCCTACTTTCTGATTAATACTTTCCAACAGATAGGTTGCTTTGTCTTTTGCTGCTTGCAAAGCTAAGATTTTCACTTCTTTGCGGTATTCTTCAATATTAGAATGAGTCATTTCAGCAATATAAGAAGATTTGATATTGGCAGTATCGAAAGCGTCTAATGCCCGATTAACTTCTTCTATAGTAGAAACTTTCAATTCGTATTCTTTTTGGGAAATTAATTGGTTATTTTTCCTGCGAAATATAAGCTCTTGAGAGGTAGCATCACTTAATTGTAACTGTTCTATGGAAATGGATCGTTTTTTCAACTGTTCAAATAACAATTTTTCTTGTTCTTCAATCGTTATTTTATTTCTCCCGTCCATTTTTTCTTTTAGAATAATTCCAATATAAATTTCATTCGGAGTAATTTCCTTTTCAGCAGTACCTATAACTTCAATAAATGGAGATGTTTGAAGATTTTGTCCGTAATTAAATTGGCTGATAATAAAGGATGTAAAAAACAAAATTAAATACCTCATAAACTCATCTTTTTAATACTCGTAAATTTAAATATCTAATATAAACAAATCGTTTTATTTTTCAATTATGGACAATAGAATAAATAAAAAAAAACTGTCAGAGTTTTGAACTCTGACAGGGTTTAAATACTGTTGTTTTTATTTTTCTTCAGAAGTAGTTTCTTCGTCGGTATCAGCACCTTCATTTCTGTTTTGTTCTTCGGTTTGTAAAGCTTTGGGCAAGACATTGTCTGATGGCTTTTTACGGTAAAAATAGCGGTCGTAGTATTTTTCAAACAATGGCGTGGGCGCATTGTCTTCTCCAAGCACAAATCCATAAGGACGCATACCATCCACATTGTCAAAAATAATTTTGAAAATTGCCAGTATCGGAATTGCCAGAAACATTCCTGCAATGCCCCAAATTGATTCTGCAATGACGATTCCAAAAAGTACGACAAAAGAATTTAAAGACACTTTAGAACCAATAATTTTTGGAGTAATAATATTTCCGTCGATAGAATTCACCACTATCACCGCAATAATTACCCACAATGCCTGAATAGGTTCGCCTGTTGCCAGCGTTACCACGGCTGCCAAAACGGTTGCCGAGAAAACTCCGATATACGGGATCAGGTTCAGTACACCGCATAAAATGGCAAACAATAAAGCGTATTTAATTCCAATGATGCTATAGGCAATAAACATCAAACCTGAAACCAATACTACCTGAATCATTAATCCTAAAATGTATTGCTTGATAATTGCCTGAATTTCTGATACAACAAACTTTACGCGTTTACCTTCTTTCGGAGGAAAACACCAAACGATGAATTTTACTAAATGGCTGCGATACAGCAAGAAAAAGAAAATAGCCAGAAAAGTAAACATTGCCGAAGCAGATATTGAAGTAACAAACCCAAGTATGGTTCCCACTGCTCCTGAACCTCTTTTCAAAACACCTTCGGCGTTTTTTGACAAATACTGCATCTGTTCTTCTTCCGAAATCTCAAAACGGTCGTAAACAAATACTTGAGCATCACGAAACAAATTGATTATCTGTTCTTTGAATTCGGGCCAGTCTTCCTGAAAATGTGCCACCTGTGTACCAATCAGAAAAAACACTGCTAATATGATCAGCGAGAATACAATGGAGGAAATCAAAGAAGAGGCAATTCTTGGGAATTTTAACCGCCGTTCCTGAAAATTGGAAAAAGGCAACATCAGCATGGCCATTAAAAAACCGATGATCAGAGGTACCAGCACAGATTTCCCTATTATACTGATATATACAATCGCTATTAAGCTAAACAATACACACGCCAAACGAACCACAAAAGACAGGCTTTTTTTCTGTGTTTCTTCATCGGCCTCTCCCGAAAACTGCTTTTCCAAATGTTTCTTTTCCATAGCCCGATTTTTTATTTAAACAACCATTTCAGGAATCGTTCCTTCAATAATGAGATCGGCTTCAGTTGCCTGAACGATTTCTTCCACCGTTACCCCCGGCGCACGTTCTAAAAGTTTAAAACCATTAGGTGTTACTTCCAAAACAGCCAGTTCTGTTACTACTTTTTTTACGCAGCCAACACCAGTCAATGGCAACGTACATCTTTTAAGTATTTTGGACTCACCCGCTTTGTTTACGTGCATCATTGCTACAATAATATTTTCTGCCGAAGCAACCAAATCCATTGCTCCACCCATTCCTTTAACCATCTTTCCCGGAATCTTCCAGTTGGCAATGTCGCCATTTTCGGCCACTTCCATTGCACCTAGAATGGTTAAATCCACTTGTTGAGAACGTATCATTCCAAAGCTCATTGCCGAATCGAAAAAAGCCGCTCCGGGTAAAGTGGTAATGGTTTGTTTTCCGGCATTGATGATATCCGGATCTTCTTCACCTTCAAACGGAAAAGGTCCCATTCCCAATACCCCGTTTTCAGACTGAAATTCAACATTTATTTTTTCCGGGACGTAGTTTGCTACTAAAGTAGGAATACCAATACCCAAGTTTACATAATATCCGTCTTTCAACTCTTTTGCAATGCGTTTTGCAATGCCAATTTTATCTAATGCCATAATTAATCTCTTTTACGTACAGTTCGTTGTTCAATTCTTTTCTCGTAACTGTTACCCTGAAAAATGCGTTTTACATAAATACCCGGAATATGAATCTGATTGGGATCTAATTCGCCCGCCGGAACCAACTCTTCCACCTCAGCAATGGTTATTTTTCCTGCTCCCGCCATACACGCGTTGAAATTTCGGGCTGTTCCCCGGAAAATCAGATTTCCTGCTTCATCTCCTTTCCACGCTTTCACAATAGCAAAATCGGCTTTGTAGGCTTCTTCCATTACATACATTTTTCCACTGAATTCACGGGTTTCTTTACCCTCAGCAACTTCGGTTCCGTATCCGGCAGGTGTAAAAAACGCAGGAATCCCGGCTTGTGCCGCCCGGCATTTTTCAGCCAGCGTTCCCTGTGGTGTCAATTCCACTTCCAATTCTCCGCTGAGCATCTGACGTTCAAACTCTGCATTTTCGCCCACATACGAAGCGATCATTTTCTTTATCTGTTTCTTTTGCAACAGTAATCCCAAACCAAAATCATCCACTCCGGCATTGTTTGAAATGCACGTCAGGCCTTTTATATTTTTGCGGACCAATTCGGCAATAGAGTTTTCGGGTATTCCGCTCAACCCGAAACCACCGACCATAATTGTTTGATTATCTTGCACATCAGCCAGAGCTTCCTGTGCATCTGCAACCTTTTTATTGATCATAATTTCTTTAGATTGTTAATGATATAAAAATAAGAAAAAAAACGACTTGAAACTCAAATCGGTCTATTTCTATAAAGTTAAAAATAAATTATAATTTTTCTTCGTATAGTTGTTTTCTTCAATGACAATAATTCCCGCTTTAAAGAAATCTATTGAATAAGAATAATCCGATTTCAGAATATACTTCCAGGCACGCTTCATTTCATCGCTCCAGTTAATATCGTCAAAGATAAAAACAACTGGTTTATTCGAATGGTTCAACAAATATTCATAATACTCGATGGTGGGTTGGTATTTGTGATTTCCATCAATAAAAATAAGATCAAATTCAAGTCCCAAATCATCTACCTGATGTAAAGTATCTTCATAAAGTCCCTGAATTACTTTGAAAGAGCACTTTTTATCTTCACCGATTTTATGAAAACGTTCGTTGGAAATTTTGCATAAATCCGGTACGCCTTCAAAGGTTATGAAATTAGACTTTTCTGCTTTGCTATCGCACAATGCTTTTAAGAAATATTGCCCCGAAACACCAAGGTTTGTCCCGATTTCTAGTATGTTTGTTTCTTTATGGTCTTCTCTGGATAAAAAATAAAAAAAGTGACACCACTTTTTTTTGCTTGCAGCCTTTTTATAAACATCAGAAACCTTTTGCTTTTCTTGAATGTCAAATAAACTGAAATCAACAAGGTCTTCTCTGCCGGATAGTTCTTTTCCGTAAGCGTCTAATGTCCTTAACGAACTTCTTTCCTCTGATGTCTGCTTATTTTCCTTTGCTTTTAAGAAGCTCGAAATTAATTTTTCACCTGATTCAAACTGTGTTTTAATTTCTCTTATATTTTTTCTTTCAAATATTTTTGAAATGATGAAATGTTTCCATTTTATATACTGCATATTTTCTTATATGTAAATGCTGTTACAACTTCAAAAATATAAAAAAAACGACTTGAATTTACAAGTCGTTTTTAAAATATTAAAAATCAAATTCCTCTATGCTGTTCCTTGTTGGCACCAGACTGTCGTGAATGCCGTTTAAAGCGTCACCTGCTCCAAATACGGTATCGGTTTCCGAGCGTTTCCAACAATCAACCAATATGCTGATGTTGGAAGGGCGTTCAAATTCTTCCTGAGAAACATGCAGTGTTTTATCTGCATAACATTTTTTCATAAACAACGCCCAAACCGGCAGTGCCATAGTGGCTCCCTGTCCGTAAACCGTAGATTGGAAGTGTGCTCCGCGGTCTTCATTTCCTACCCAGACACCGGCTACTAAATTAGGAACCATACCAATAAACCAGCCGTCTGAATTATTTTGTGTAGTTCCTGTTTTTCCTGCAATCGGATTTTTAAACGCATACGGATATCCTGTCATCCGGTTGTAGCCTGCGCCTCCGGCTCCGGTATAGCGTAGCCTTCCTCCCGAACCACCATCGGTAACTCCTTCAAGTAATTTGACAATAGCGTAAGCGATATCCCTGTTCATCACATCGCGGGTTTCCATTCTTGATTCAAAAAGGACAACACCGCTTTTGTCGGTAATCTTACTGATAAATCTTGGTTTTACATATACCCCCTGATTGGCAAAAGTACTGTATGCCGCCACCATATCACTCACGGTAATTTCTACCGCTCCAAGAGCAATTGCCGGAGATTGTGGAATATCTGATTTTACTCCCAAATCACGGCACATATCTATAACAGCCTTTGGTCCGACACGATCCATTAAACGGGCAGTAACCGTATTGATTGATTGCGCCAGTGCTCTTTTCATCGTTACCGAACCTTGATAAGTTCTCGATGAATTTCGCGGCGACCAGTCTTTCTGAATACCATAACGTCCGCGCGGCATTGTAAAAGGTCCGTCATAAACGTAATCACACGGACTCATTCCCAGCTGGTCAATAGCCGTAGCATAGACAAACGGCTTAAAGGTGGAACCTACCTGACGGGCACTTTGCACAACGTGGTCGTATTGAAAATGTTTGTAATCTATACCGCCTACCCATGCTTTTATATTTCCGGTAATAGGTTCCATAGCCATCATTCCGGATTGCAAAAAGTGTTTGTAATAAATAATGGAATCACGAGGGGTCATCAGGGTATCTTTTTCACCTTTCCATGTAAAGACCTCCATCCGGGTTTTTACGTCAAAAGATTTAATGATTTCGTCTTCTGATTTTCCCTGAATACTCATTTGCCGCCAACGCTCTGAGTTTCTCATGGCGCGGTTGATGATTTTTTCCGTTTCGGCTTTTGATAACTTTATAAAAGGTGCATTTGCATTTCCTTTCTGTCTGATAAAAAACTCTTCCTGAAGGTTTGCAAGGTGCATTTCCACAGCTTCCTCGGCATATTCCTGCATCCGTGAATCAATGGTCGTATAAATCCGTAGTCCATCGCGGTAGATATCGTATGAAGAACCGTCTTTTTTAGGGTTTTCTTTGACCCATTTCCGCATATAATCACGTAAGTATTCGCGAAAATACGTAGCATAACCTCTGGTATGCGTCTGCGGAGTAAAGTTGACCTTTAACGGTATTGCCTGATATTGTTCTTTTTCTGCTTTGGTCAAATAACCGTTTTTTTCCATTTGAGCCAAAACCACATTGCGTCGAGCCTGAGATTGTTCTGTTCTCAAATTCGGATTGTATCTGGAGGGTGCCTGAAGCATTCCAACCAAGACTGCCGCTTCTTCAACAGTCAGGTCTTTAGGTTCTTTGTTGAAATAAACATTGGAAGCCGAACGGATTCCATAAGCATTACTTACAAAATCAACCGTATTGAGATAATAAGCAATAATTTCATTTTTAGTATATTGACGTTCCAATCGAACAGCGATGATCCATTCTTTCATTTTCTGGATCACACGATGCAGTTTGTTGCTGGATCCTGAACTTCCGTGAAACAGGTTTTTTGCCAACTGTTGCGAAATGGTACTTGCGCCTCCGCTGGAACCTGCTTTGAAAATCGCCCGCAATGTTCCGCGTGCATCGATTCCCGAATGCTCCCGGAAACGTTCGTCTTCTGTTGCAATCAAAGCGTTAACCAAATGCTCTGGCAAGTCTTCATATTTAACCGGCACACGGTTTTCAAGATAAAATTTTCCCAATGTTTTTCCGTCTGCTGAAATGATTTCGGTCGCCACACTTGACGAGGGATTTTCCAGTTCGTCAAACGTCGGCATTGCCCCAAAAACACCCCAATTAGCGCAGGCAAACAACAGGAAAACAGATAAAACACCACCAATAAACAGCAGCCAAAACCATCGTAAGAGCTTATTGCCTGTGGTGCTTTTTTTCTTTTTTGGATTTTTTACTTTTTTCATATTTATTCCATACTATTGAATCTGCAACCCTATTTCAGTAATGCCATTTAAGACGGCTTCGCCTTTGAGCTCTCTGACTTTTCGCATTGCATGTTCAATTTCAATTTTGTAAATACCTTGCTTTTTTAGTTTCAATTGGTCACGCCACACCAATTTGTGTTCTTTGACATCGGTAAATCCGGAACCAAGCATAGTCCCGTCCGGATTTGCCATTTGATATTGAAGGGTATCCACAATGGCATCGCCTTCGGGCGGAAACATTTTTACAATAAGAAACAAATTGCTGAACGGATATTCGTTATTAGTCCGGATATTTATATAAGACTTATATTCACTGATGGTATCCAATGATTCAAAATCAAATAATTTGACATCTTCTTTGTCCCACCCGTTCTGAACCGACTGATATTCGTTAAAAAAATCATTTCCGGAACACGATGCGGTAATCCACAGAACTGACAAAGCAATAAGACCGAACAATTTTTTTTTATTGTTTGTTATCATCATTTGTATCACGTTTGGGTTTTGAACCGGTATTTTTATTAGACCGGTATTTTTTATTCCTTCCCTGATTATTAGTGTTTTGTTTTGTTTCGCGACTGTTTGCTGCAGAATGGTTTCCTGTCGGTTTTGTGTTATCAGAAGAAACATTTCTGTTTTGCCTTTGCGGTTTTCTGGCTCTGTTTTCCGTATTTGCTTTCTTTTCTGTTTCCACAGTTGCTTTTTCCGGTGCTTTTCTTTTGTTGCGCTGCGGTCTTTTTTTCCTTTTGGGCTGATCGAAACGCGACAAGCTGTCTTCTGCAACAACGTTTGATTTTATTTCTGTAGATTCTTCTTCAAAAACATAATCTTCAATTGTATCGATCGGTTGCCCTTGTTTGTTCATTTCGAGCAATTCTTTGACCTGCTCTACCTCCAGCTTGTACCAGTTTGCCATATTATCGACATAGGCAAACCACATAACCTCTTTAAAAATATCTAATTTCTGGCAATGTGCTTCTCCTCTTTTGGTAAAAATCCGGGTATCGGTAGGAGGTAAACTCTTCAAAGCATCAAGATACGTATCCAACTCATAATTTAAACAACATTTGAGTTTTCCACATTGACCTGCCAGTTTTTGCGGATTTAACGAAAGTTGCTGATAACGTGCCGCCGCCGTATTGACACTTCGGAAATCGGTCAGCCAGGTAGAACAGCACAATTCGCGCCCACATGAACCGATACCTCCCAAACGGGCAGCTTCCTGACGGAAACCGACTTGCTTCATTTCGATACGGACATTGAATTCTCTCGCAAATTCTTTGATCAGCTGGCGAAAGTCAACCCGGTCGTTTGCCGTGTAATAAAACGTAGCTTTAGAACCGTCTCCCTGAAACTCAATGTCGGAAATTTTCATTTCCAGCCTTAAATAAATAGCAATTTCGCGGGCACGAACTTTCATTGGTTCTTCCCGTTTTCGCACCTCTGTCCAGACATCAATATCTCTTTGTGAGGCTTTCCGGTATATTTTTAACGTTTCACCATACGGATTGACGTTTTTCTTTTTCATCTGAACTTTGACCAGTTCTCCGGTCAAAGTTACCACGCCCACATCGTGTCCGGGACTGGCTTCAGTTGCCACCACATCTCCCATTTGAAGAGGTAACTTATCGGTGTTTTTATAAAAATCTTTTCTGCCGTTTTTAAAGCGGACTTCCACAACATCAAAAGGCTCAAACCCGGATGGATAATGCATATTTGACAACCAGTCAAATACACTGAGTTTGTTGCAGCTATCGGTTCCACACGAACCTTTATTGCCACAGCCTTTTGGAATGCCTGAATCGCCTGATTTAGTAGAACAATTGGTACATGCCATATATTTAGAACAACTTGCGTTGTATATTTTAATTAATAAAAAGTTTGCGTAAAGATACTATATTTTCGTTTTGCAGAAAAACTCTTAACGTTTTATACAGCAAACACTCTTCGAAATTATGTAAAAAATATTTTTAAAGCCAAGTTATTATGGACTTAAATAGTCAGGACGTTAAATATAAGTGGTTCAAATACAAAATATGGAATATCATTTTTATCATCAAAGATTTTTCGGACCTTATTCTTAACCTGAGTTCGATTATTTTTATCCATTGGAATAGACTTTAGCCTAACCATTTTTTTAGGCTAAAGCCTTTTTATGCTTTATATCTTTTATCGGACTAAAGCCCGATGCTATTAATCAAACTCAGTTTCTAAAAAGTTTAAGCCACAAAAGGCACGAATTTTCACAAAATAATTCGTGGCTACTTTAAAATCGGACATTCAGTCCATAGTTTATTTTACAGGTCGTTCCTAACGGAGCTTTTATTTACGAATAATTTATTTTTCTATGAACAGCCTGTCTCTACGGGACGTTTGGGTTTATAAAAGCAGGCATAGTTAAACGTTTAAATCACTTCCTTCCGAAAAGGAATGTTTTTGAAACCTTGTAATAGTTATAAAAAACATTAAAAATCAGTAATCTATTAATCAAACTCAGGTTCTTAACATTATTCCAATTGCTTTTTTGACGGAAGGATTTTTTTTATCAGTGTTATCAACAATACCATCAGTAAACCAATGATCAATCCATATAATATCTGCTTGACAACTGACGGAATTTCAGGAAAAAGCTGATGCAATGCATCGATATTATGATCAAAGATCCCTCCGGAAACCATTAGTAAAGCAATGGTTCCTATCACAGACAACAAACGAATAATAACGGGAAGTGCCCTTACAAGCAACTGCCCTGCTTTGGTTAAAAATCCTTTATTCTTTGAATGACTGATGAGTTTATAACCGACATCATCCATTCTGACAATGAGCGCCACAACTCCGTAAACACCAACAGTTGCCAAAAACGCTACCACACAAACCGTGAGTATTTGCGTAAGCATTGGCTGCCCTGCCACAGCACTCAATGCAATAATGACAATTTCTACGGAAAGAATGAAATCGGTCGTGATTGCAGATTTCACTTTAGTTTTTTCTGCTGCCGTATCATTCTCTTCGCGTTCTTCCATAACTTCTGTGTCTTCTTTTTTCCGGTGAAAAAGAAATTCTACAATTTTCTCAACTCCTTCATAAGCCAGATAACATCCGCCAAGAATTAGAATATATTTAAGGAGCACCGGAAAAAAAACGTTGAGTGCAATAGCAAGCGGAACAATAATCAACTTATTGAGAAACGATCCTTTGGTAATTGCCCACAAAACCGGCAATTCCCTTGACGACAAAAAACCTGTGGCTTTTTCGGCATTGACTGCTAAATCATCGCCCAAAATACC
>DATGMY010000253.1:0-3400 GCA_035307005.1 Flavobacterium sp.
ATTTTGATGATATCCGCTGCCGAACCCTGAATGGGTGCATTGACCGCATTTCGCTCGGCTCCGCCCCGCACCACCGCATTTTGCGAATGAATATCTTTTAAATACCTTCTTCGTCCCGAAACCGTTTGCACATAACCATATTCTCTCGCAAATTCGATCTGCTCCTGAATATACGCTTTGAGTTTTGGATAGGTCGCATAATAGGTATCAATCAACTCTTTGCTTTCCGACCGTGAAAGATTCGTTTGGTTGGATAGCCCAAAAGCCGATACTCCGTAAATAATTCCAAAGTTGACCGTTTTGGCATGACTGCGCTGTTCACGGGTCACCTCATCTAAACTTACATCAAAAACACGAGCTGCCGTGGCACGGTGGATGTCTTCATTATTTTTAAAGGACTCCATCATATTAGGTTCCTGACTCAAAGCGGCAATAATACGCAATTCAATTTGTGAATAATCCGCAGAAACCAGGACGTGGTTTTCATCACGGGCAATAAATGCTTTGCGTACTTTCTGTCCGCGTTCGGTACGGATGGGAATATTCTGCAAATTGGGATTATTGGAACTCAAACGCCCGGTCGCCGCTACCGCCTGCATATAATCAGTATGCACCCGACCTGTTTTTGGATTGATTTGTGCCGGCAATGCATCTACATACGTGTTTTGTAGTTTTACAATTTGCCGCCATTCCAGAATATCACGAACGATTTCGTGTTCTTTTACCAGGTTGCTCAATACTTCTTCACCCGTGGCATACTGACCGGTTTTAGTTTTTTTTATTTTGCCCGAACCTACTTTTAATTTATCAAATAAAATTACCCCCAATTGTTTTGGCGATGCCAGATTGAATTCTTCGCCTGCTGTTTCAAAAATATTTGCCTGCAAGGTTTGTGCTTCCTGCAATAATTCTGCGGACAGTTTTTTAAGATAATCTACATCCAACCGGATACCTTCTGCTTCCATCGCTGCTAAAACAGATACCAAAGGACTTTCGATGGTATCAAACAACTCACGGGTTTTGGTTTGTTCTAATTTTGGTGCAAAAACTTCTTTTAACTGATACGTAATATCGGCATCTTCGCCGGCATATTCTTTAATCGCTTCCAAAGAAACCTCACGCATCGATCTTTGTCCTTTTCCTTTCTTACCGATTAATTCTTCGATGGGTTTCGGCTGATATTGCAAATACGTTTCTGCCAAAACATCCATATTGTGGCGCATATCAGGATTGATCAGATAATGAGCGATCATCGTATCAAACAAAAATCCTTTGATTTCCACATCGTAATTTTTCAGTATTTTGATGTCGTATTTCAGGTTCTGACCTACTTTGGAAATTTGTTCATTTTCAAAAAACGGACGCAAAATCTCAACTAATTCCTGCGCTTCTTCTCTGTCTTCGGGAAACGGAACGTAATATGCCTGTCCTTTGGCATAGGAAAAAGACATCCCCACCAACTCTGCCAGATTTGCATCAATACCGGTGGTTTCGGTATCAAAACAAACTTCGGGTTGTTCCAAAAGGGTTTTTACAAACAACTGAAGCGGAAATTTACCTTCCACCACCTGATAAAAATGCTCGGTATTTTCCAATGTTTTATAATAACCTTCATCGGTAATCTTAATTTCGCTGTCACCGGTTTCAAACAAAGAAAATTGTTCGTCGCGCTGTGGTTGTTTTCCTATAGGTGTGGGGGTAACAGCTGTTTGGTCGGAAAAAATCTTATCAAACTGTTCTTTCATTCTGCGGAATTCCAATTCCTGAAACAAGACATCGGTTTTCTCCACATCCGGTTTTTCAAACCGAAATGTTTCTTCGTCAAAATCCACCGGACAATCCAGCATAATACGCGCCAGTTCTTTAGACAATAATCCGATTTCTTTCGAAGCTTCTACTCTTTCTTTCATCTTTCCTTTCAACTGACCGGTATTTGCCAGCAGGTTTTCCATAGAACCGTATTCTGCCAAAAACTTCTTTGCTGTTTTTTCGCCAACTCCGGGCAATCCGGGAATATTATCGATTGCATCACCCATCATTCCCAAGAAATCAATGACCTGAAGCGGATCGTTTACTTCAAATTTTTCTTTGACTTCATCCACGCCCCAGATTTCGATACCGTTGCCCATACGTGAAGGACGGTACATAAATATATTTTCTGAAACCAATTGTGCAAAATCTTTGTCGGGCGTTACCATAAACACCTGAAACCCTTCTTTTTCTGCTTTTTTAGACAACGTTCCAATCAAATCGTCTGCTTCAATTCCCTGTTCTTCAATGATGGGAATGTGCATTGCCTTAAGTAATTCCTTGATATAAGGTACTGCTATTCTGATGGCTTCGGGAGTTTCGTCTCGGTTGGCTTTGTATTCAGGATACATTTCACAGCGAACTTTGCTCCCTCCATTGTCAAAAGCAACTGCCAGATATTCGGGTTTTTCACGTTTGATGACATCCATCAGCGAATTCATAAAACCCATTACGGCAGAAGTATCCAATCCTTTGGAATTGATTCTTGGATTTTTAATAAATGCGTAATATCCGCGGAAAATAAGCGCGTATGCGTCTAAAAGGAATAATCGTTTTTGGCTCATAGGATTTGTTTCTACAACCTCAAAAGTACGATAAAAAGTTGTAAGTTAATAGTGATAAGTTCTTTGTTACGAACCAATAAGCAAGTAATAAACTAAAAACCAATAACGTAAGAGTTATTTATATCCACTTAAAAATGTTAAAGTATTAAAAACGCGCATCCACGCTATGGCAAAGTTTACGTAATTTTGAAAGAAAAAATGATTGCTACCATTTTTCCCATTCTTCTATTATTAATTGTTCTGGGCGAAATTTATGCCTGCCATATTATTTACAGATTTACGAAGAGAAAATCCACTGTTGGCGCATACCTGCTGCTGCTTGTCATCATTATTGCAAGTTTGATTTTTTATTTTAAAGGTTTTGATACTTCCAAAGGACAAACTGCCGAAAGTATGCATATTATGGCACTGCTTCTTTTGTTTCTTCTGCCCAAAGTTATCATCAGCACCGCTCTGTTTTTTGAAGATGTTTTCCGGTTTTCGCGCTGGTCGGGAAATAAATTTATTTTTAAGAAAAAGATCCGGAATCAACGCAGTAAAATCATTACCAATGTTGCTCTGGCTTTTGCCGCTTTTATGGCAATTTCGATTATTTACGGGGTGTTTGTAGGGAAATACAACTTTAAATTACGGCAGGAAACTATTACATTTCACGATTTGCCCGAAACTTTTGACGGTTTGAAAATCTTACAGCTTTCCGACTTTCACGTAGGTAGTTGGGACAATAAGAATGCGATTGAAAAAGGCATCGAACTGATCAACGAACAAGAATACGATCTACTTGTATTTACCGGAGATTTTGTCAA
>DATGMY010000254.1:0-7982 GCA_035307005.1 Flavobacterium sp.
TTTTTCAGAAGCCAAATTACTTCTAGGTTACGATGACATTATGCACAAGTGTATATTTTTATAGGTGTTCATGAGATCGCTTTGCTAAGTTCTTTTTCTAATTGTCGAGAAGAACGCATGCGGTTCATGTAACCATAAATGTATAATTTTAATAAATCTGCGGGATTATTCGGCGGTCTTCCCTGAACAGGCAATGACTCAAATCCCATCTCCTGTATATTGATGCTTTCTACAAACTCATCGATAAATCGCACTGAATTGTCCTGTGGAATCATATCCTCCAAACAAGTGGTGTATAAAGCTAACTGCTGACGGTTTTCTCCTTGTTGATATTCCATACTTAAAGATACGAAAAACCAAGGGTGGTTTGACATTTATGTTGGTAGGTTTTCATCAGAGTTATTAAGTTTTACTCCCTGAGGTCATGAGATCGCTTCGCTAAGTTGAGACAGACTGACGTTCTCGGGTATGAGCAGTAGCGGATTTATACGCAAACCTTTCCGTTTTAAACTGACTGTAAATATAAAAAAGCGACTTCGATTAAGTACCAAAGCCGCTATTATTTTTATGCATTGTTGCCAGTAGTGTTTTCTACTTTTGTTATTCCGTCTAATTTCTATCCCTATTCGCCTTCAAATATTCAGTTAATGCTTCTAAATAAAGCTTGTTAAATGCCGTTCCAGAAAAAGGATTTTGACTGGTTACTAAATTTCTGTCCTTTACAGCATAGTTTGCCTTTGGCAGCCCTCCTCTATATTTTAATCCCAATTCCTTCAATCTTTTGGCTATTTTTCTGTTTTTGGGTTTCCCTTTCATAATGAAACGTTCAATTACAAACTCTTCAAAAGGCGAAACCGAATTAACTTTAAAACCAATATATGGATTTTCTTCTTTTGGTATTGTTAATATGAGACTGGGGGCGTGACAAATAAGTCCTGTTGGCTTATTTTCCTTTGCAAAATACTTTAATAGAATAGGGATGTTTATATCATCTTTTAAATCTACCATTAAGCCTTGACCACCTGGAATTACCAACCCTATATAGTTTGATTTGTCTTCAATTGCCTTTTCAAGGGTTTTTGGACTATTAAATAGGCTATCTGTTTTAGTGAATATTAGAGCTTCATTTTTCACTTCCAAGTTATTTTTCCAATACTTGTCATTTATGCTTTCTTCATCTATTGTTGCAATAATTCCATTTGGTGTTGCGAAATCTACAGTAAATCCAGCTTCAGTTACAGACTTATATGCGAGATAAAACTCATTCAGGAACACACCAGTTTGTCGAAGTTTCTCACCATTGTTCAATTGCAATGTATCTTCTGCACTCAATACGAATAGTATTTTGTTATTTTGTGCAGAAACCGTATTGGCTAAAAGCACTAATATTATTATTAAAATTCTAATTTTCATTTTGTAATGTTTTAAATTGTTACGCTTTTCATTATTTTATCGGCTATTTTCGGATTAATTCTGTTTATAATTCTCAATAGTTTTACTTTATGAATATTCACTTCATATTTATTGTTTTTAAATGCCTTTATAAACTCATCCACTAATTTTTGTGGCGAAATTTTTCCTTTCCCTCTATCTTTTGTCATTTCTGTATCTACTAAAGGTGGTATTATTTCAAATACTTTTACTTTCTCTAATTGGTATCGTAATGATTTTGAAAAAATGTGGATTGCTGCTTTTGTGCCGCAATAGACAGCCGATTTGGCTTTAGGAACAATGGCTAAACCTGAAGAAACATTAACAATGGCTGAATTAGGATTATTTTGTAGTACAGGAATTAATGAAGTAATAAGTTTTATAGGTGCCGTCAGGTTTGTGCTTATTTCATTTTCAATTTTTTGTAGGGTATAAGTTTCGTCCAACAAAGTTTGGTTATACTGTATACCTGCGTTGTTGATCAACACATTTAGGTCTTTGTGTTCGTGGTTTATATAAGTTACAAGTAGGTCTAATTCCGATTGTGAAGAAATATCACATTTAAAAGGAATAATTCGATTGTCGAATTTAGCAAGTTCTTCTAGCCTAATTTCGTTTCTACCAACTGCTATTATCTGGTTGTCCAATTGGCAAAACTTCTCTGCCAATGCTTTGCCGATTCCCGAAGTAGCTCCTGTTATTAAAATTTTGTTACCGTTCAATTTCATACTCGTGATATTTAAAACAAAGTTCACGAGAATAAAAGGTGAAACCATTTACATATGTAAAGATTTTACTTTTCGGCCCTTATTCGGCTTAATTGAGTTGGTGTAATACCTAAATATGAAGCGATATGGTATTGGTTAATTAGGTTTTCTAAATCTTGGTGTTCCTTCTTAAAAATTTCATACCGTTCTGTTGCCTCAAGAGTTACGAGTTCAATTTCTCGTTTCTCTTTTAAGGCAAACTTGTATTCTGCCATAACTCGGGCAAGGCTTTCAAATTTCGGATATTTTTTATAAAGTGAAGTGATTTGTCTAAAATCAGCAACGAATAGGGTGCAGTCTGTTAGGCATTGAATATTAATTAAATTTTTCTGTTTTGTTGTTATTGATGAATATGCTGCCACAAAGCTTGAAGGTGTAAAGAACGTTTTGTTGTATTCATTTCCTGAGTTATTTCGAAAAAATGCTCGTAAAACTCCGTTTGAAACAAAACCTAACTTTGATGAAAATTCTCCTTCTTTAGCAAAATAATCCTTCTTTTTTAGTTTTATTTCAGAAAACAATGAGATGAAAACTTCCATTTCACTTTCTGTAAAATGGATGAATGTTTCCAAATATGCTTTCAATTCATTCATTTTCGGGTAGGCTGTTCTGTTTTTTTACATTACTGGCAACGGGAGTCTGCGCACAAACCCCATTTTTACTCAAATATAACTCATATCAAACAAATAAACTTCATTTGAGGAAGTCTTATTTTCATGTTTTAACAAAAATGAAAATGGTTGACTTTTATAAAAACTTCTTAAAATCGACTTAAATGGCTTTAAAAAGTCCAAAAAAGTAAAAACAAGTGCTTTTAGCTTGTTTTTTAGGTCTTTTACGCTAAAAATAGACATAAGTCTCCTGAGATTGTAGCAAATCATCATTAAATTGACTTCGGACAGCACGTTTTCCTTGCCTTTCATTAAGGTGAAAGTAAAACCCCATTGCCGTTTTAAAGTTCCAAATTGATGTTCGGTTACTTGCTGTCTTAAACGATAATAATTTGGGTTTTCATTGACTCTTTTTTCATTGTTTTCTAACGCTTCTTGATATATGGAACGTTCAATTAACCTTCCGTTTTTAGCTGCGGTACATTTTTCACGAATTGGACAAGTTTTACATGCTTTAAAGTTTTTATAATGCTTCACTTTGTGACTGCCTTTGTTGTAAACATTTCCTGTACCAGCAAGAGTTTGGTTGTTTGGACAAGTGTAGGTGTCTTCGGATTTATTGTATTGAAAATCTTGCATATCAAAAAGCCCATTCTTTTGAGAAGAATGTTCTTTGGGAGAGGAATAAGTTATGATGTTGTTTTTAGAACAGATATCAATATGTTTTCCAGTGGTGTAGCCTTTATCCGTAAGGCAATCCATTTGCTGAACTCCTAGCAATTCCTTTGCATCTAGAGCCATTGGAGAAAGTGCATGTGTATCGTTAACCGTACCTGTGTCGTTGTTTACAAAAAGGTTATTTTTCGCATCACAACCTGCTTGTACGCAATAGCCAACATTAACTATGTTTCGGTGCAAAACCACACTTTTAGCGTCTGGATCTGAAAGACTAATTTGACTTTCACCCGATTCTTGAAGTTGCTTTTCGATATTTTTGTAATTATCTTTTTTGGTGTTTTGGTAAGCGATTTTATCATTAATTTCTTGTTTGTCGGTTTCAGAATCTGCTAGTTCAAGTGCCTTTTGGTATTCATCGATTTTACTGTCTATATAATCAATATGCCTATCAATTTTCTTCTGGTTAAAATTATTTTTCAAAGCATTTTGAGCTCTTATTTTAAAGGAATCAATGGCAATAACTTCGCCTGAAATTAGCTCCCAATCTTTGAGTAAGACCACAAAAAACCGAAAAGCCTTTTTAAAAGCATCGGCATTCTCTTTTCTAAAATAAGCAATTTTTCGAGCCGATGGTCTTAAACCTTTAAGAAGCCATATTACTTCAAGATTTACTTTACAGGCGTGTTCTAATTTTCGAGAAGAGCGCAATTGATTTTTGTATCCATAAAGATATAGTTTTAGTAAATCACTTGGGTGAAAAGGTGGCCGACCTTCATAGGCTAATACTTGTTTAAAACCCAATTCCTGAAGTGGAAGCATCTCCACAAACAAATCAACAATACGTGCCCAAGAATCGGGAGAAACCATTGAGTTGAAGTCCATCATCTGGAGCTGATATCGATCGAAACCTTTAATAAAATCCATACCTAAAGATACGAAAAAATGAGCAGATTTTTAAGTGTTTTTGGAAGTGTATTTTGGGTTTTTGCGCAGTCTGACGGTTTGTATATGAAAAGTTGCGTGTTAAAATGCGCGGACTTGTCGGCGTGACCTTATTTTTTTAAATGAAAATTACCTTTTTCCAAAACCAAAAACACGCAATTTTTTATATACGTTGTTATGTGGCGTATTTCTTCTCTAGAAACTCTAGTATTAAATTACCTACTTCATCACTTTTTTCTTCGTGAGGCAACAAACCAGCTTTTTTTACACGCTTCAGCTCGCAATCTTTATTAAATTGGTCAAGCATTTTTTCTGCGTAATGAATAGGAAAAGTTTTATCGTCTTCTCCCCATATTAAAAGGGTTTTGGCTTTAATTGATTTGTGAGTTGTCTGAAATTCATCAACAACTGACCAATCTATACCTTTAAGATATTTAAAAGCTCCTACTGTATTGTTTTTAGATTTAGTTAAAACACCAAGATAAGGATTTAAATTCTCAGGATTTGCTAACAAATTTTTATCGGAATATGCTTCTTTAAATCCCATAGGAGATTTAACAAACCAATTCCAATTTAAAGCTTCTTTAATCAGATTGGGCATTAAAGGCAATAATCCCACCTTTTGATAAAATTGTATCCAAGGTGGTCTATGGTTAGGGATTTCCGTATTTATTAGTATTAATTTATCAATTAAATCAGGTTCTGTAATTGCTATCACACGAGCTACAGTTGCACCAGAATTATGAGCAATTAAAGAACACTTTTTAATATCCATTGATTTAATGAGTTGAATAATGTAATTTGCTTGTGATTTACTGTTGAAATCAGTACTATCTGACCATTTACTGTCTCCCAAACCTGGTAAATCAACGACGTTACATTTGTATTTCTTGGATATTTTAGGAAGAATTTTCCTCCACGTATATCCGTGTGTCGGAAATCCGTGGATGAAGAAGACATTATCTCCTTTACCGAATTCTCTCAAACCAATAGAAGCATTTTGTGTTTCTACTAATTTCAGATTTGCAGATTTATAAAATTTATCATTCATATTTTTGTTTTTATATGCCACATAACGGTTCTCAACTAGGAGACGCGGGCTTCTTGGATGTGGTTGTTCAGCCCGTGGCTCTTAGTTGGTGTTATAAACATTATTCTATTTTTTTTATTTGATTATCATTCCATATTTCTTCATGACAATCCCATGCAAAATGAAAGTATATATCTTTAGTTTTAGGATCTACCTTAAGTCGATTTGTAAAACCTAGATCATAGTAATCATCAAAAATTTTATACCATTTTTTCTTCTCATAACCTTCCCTTTCTTCGAGCGATCTGAATGTTTCCAAAAAATCGAAATCACCATTGGGAAATTCACAACAATTGGTGCACTCACCCATACCGTCTGGGGTTGGTTCATAATTCGCTGTGCAAGGCTTAAAAAAGATATATTCTTTGTACCACAGCCATGTTCCGAAATATTTCCATGTTTGTCCGTCAAAACAATGCCCTTCATTGATTCCATAATAATCGAATTGAGCCGTAATTTCATAAGTTGAATCTTGGTTCAATTCGAAAGTGATGTCGATCTTCCCTATTGAGTCATTTTCAACAGTTCCAAAGTACTTTCCTACATGATTTTGGCTTAATCCCAATAAAGGGAATAGTATGAGAATATATAGGATTGGTTTCATCATTGTTTATAACGATTTATGTATGGGGTGTTGGGCATTGAAAAGCGCTTTGCTTTAGATTTGCTCTAAGCCAAATTTACAATTTTGTTTTTACATTTTATTTGTATTAAAGCCAAATTGTAAATTTGGCGGTGTCAGTAGATAACTTGGCTCTCTCCAAACCTCTGAACCGCCCAATATTCTATACATTTTGTTAGCTGTAGTTATTCTTTTTCTGTTGTTTCATCAGTTCCGAGATCACTCGCCTTTATAATCTCCATGCTTTCATTATTACTAATACCAATTATATCAGCTTTGTTTTCAACTGAAGCGCCAACTATTTCAACGTCATTATAGACCAACGTAATGTCTTCTTTTATCAAATAGGCAAATCTGTCAAATTCAAATTTGTGCAACCCATCTGTACTTTTGGGATAGTTTGGAAATCTCTTTGTTGGATGATTGTATTCTGGGTTTAAAAGTTTTACAAGAGCCTTCTCGGCATCAAGTGAAACAGTTTTATCGTCTGGCAATTTAGGTTCTACTAATTTGTCTACAAATGTGTCTACGTCATCCCCCAAGATGCTAAATTCCATTTTATCGACAACACGAAAAATCAATAATGTAATTTCATGAGTGGGTAGCGTGCCTTTTATATTGGGTCGTTCCAATCCTAGGATTTTTTGCAAACTATAGTGCCCAGTTAATCTATCCCAAACTTCTTGGTCTGTTGCCTTACCTACATAATGAATTTTGAATTCAGTAAATGGTCTGATATCACCAACGACAGTTGCTGATATCACGTTGTTCCAGTAGTGGTGAAGGAATTTATCTGGACTAAGCCAGAGTAAGAAATTCATGTCTTTATCATAGAAGCGAATTCCATTTACATCATTGATTGGCGGAGTTTTTTGATACCAGTCGGGGTCATAAGACCCAAATTCAACATTTACTCCTTCTGATTCATCTTGACCTATATGCTCTTGATATAAAGGTAGAGAACATGTAAGTTTTAAATCTGTTCCTTGTAAATGAATTTCGAAATTCAAAGCCGTCTCGTCTTCAGTTGGAACAATATTTTCAAAGGTTAATATAGATCTTTGTCCTATGGCGTAAAGCATTGCTCCCTCCAAAATTTGCTGAACAATCTTTTCTGATTTGATGATCTCAAAATCATGATTGCACAAAGGGCTATAGGCTAGGCCTAATTTTGTTGTAAATCCCGAATAATTCATTTTTCATTTATTTGTGTGGATGAGTCCGATTCTCTATTTTCTCATCCACTTCTTTTTTTAATACATCTTTTATATACTCTATGAATTCTTCAATGGCTTCACCTTTCTCAGGATTAGCTTTGATGAAAAATCCTCACGTTTAGATTTAATAGCTTCTGTAAATCTTCGCTGAGTATATTTTACCGCCATTTCTTTGTAAATACGCTTTCTCAATTTACTCAAGGTATTTGCCAAGTCGAGTGATAATGATATAAACATGTATGTCATATCTTCTTCTAGGTTGTCATCTTCTTCATCAATCTCGAAGAATTTTTTTAGTTGATTGTAATTCTTGATTAAGGCAAAACACTTTTGAAATGTGTCAACAGAATATACATGTGCAAATTTATTCCGTACCTCCATGAAGATTTGAAACTTCTTGATGTGGTCTTTATCCAAGTAGTCTAGATCAAGCAATAGATTTGATTTAGCGTTAAAACTCAATGATTGACTGGTACTGCTGAAAGATTTGGAGTTCTCAGGACTTACTTGCAATAATTGACAAATTATTTCATTGAGGAAATGTTCAATTTTCACTGACATTTCAACTACAAAGGTTCTTGGCGGTATGTCTTTATTTATTTCCAACTTTATTACAGCTAACGG
>DATGMY010000255.1:0-4343 GCA_035307005.1 Flavobacterium sp.
ACTTCCTGCATAATGTGCGTAGAGAGAAACACCGTTTTGTCTTTGCCAATATTTTTTATTAATTCCCTGATTTCGACCAATTGATTCGGATCTAATCCGGTGGTGGGTTCGTCTAAAATCAATACTTCCGGATCGTGCAAAAGAGCGGTTGCCAATCCCACACGCTGACGGTAACCTTTAGAAAGCTGCCCGATTTTTTTATGTGCTTCCGGGGTTAAACCAGTTAATTGAATCACTTCGTCAATTCTGTTTTTCGACGTTTTATAAACATCGGCGTTAAATTCCAGATATTCCCGAACGTACAAATCCAGATACAAAGGATTGTGCTCGGGCAGGTATCCAATCGACTTTTGTACATCTTTTTGTTGGGTTTTTACATTAAAACCATTAACAGTTGCTGTTCCGTGATCCGCTTCAATGTAAGTAGTTAAAATCTTCATTAAAGTAGATTTTCCGGCACCATTGGGACCCAAAAAACCGACGATTTCGCCTTTATTAACGGTAAAGCTGAGGTTGTTCAACGCTTTTTGTGTTCCGTAATTCTTAGATATGTTTTTTACTTCGATCGACATCTGTTGCTATTTTACACAAATGTAATTAATTTTTTTACTTCATTTTTAAAAACAAGAGCCATAAAATGTAATTTTCCCACCCGAGTTTTAAACTCTGCCGGGTTTTTTCTAATTGTAAGACGGTTTTTCCGTTTAAACAACTTACAATTTTAAGGAAATATGGTGTAAATTTGCGTTATGGCAAAAAGAAATGAAAAAGCATTGTGGTTTCAGACATTGACCAATAACAAACCTTTGATGATTGCCGGACCCTGTAGTGCCGAAACGCCACAGCAGGTTTTGGAAATTGCGCAGCAGATAAAGGATACGGCAAAAATCTTTCGTGCAGGCATCTGGAAACCGCGCACGCGCCCGGGTGGATTTGAAGGTGTTGGAGCGATCGGACTCAAGTGGCTGCAACAGGTAAAACAGGAAACGGGGATGTTGCTGGCAACGGAAGTAGCTACTGCAGAACACGTGCAGCTGGCGTTGGAACACAACATTGACTTGCTTTGGATTGGAGCGCGTACAACAGTCAACCCGTTTGCGGTTCAGGAAATTGCCGATGCATTGAATGGAACAGACAAAATGGTGTTTATAAAAAATCCGGTCAACCCTGATTTGAGTTTATGGATTGGCGGTTTTGAACGCTTGCAAAATGCCGGAATCAAAAAGTTGGGATTTATTCACAGAGGTTTTTCGAGTTATGAAAAAAACAAATACCGAAACGAACCTCAATGGCAGATTCCAATTGATTTGCAGATGCGTTTTCCCGAAATTCCTGTCATCAACGACCCATCGCATATTACAGGAAACAGTGCTTTGGTGGCATCGGTAGCACAAAAAGCATTGGATCTGAATTTTGACGGTTTGATGATCGAAACGCATTGTACGCCCGATTTGGCTTGGAGCGATGCCGCACAACAAGTGACACCCGAAAAGCTGAAAAGTATTGTTTCGGAGCTGAAAACAAGAGATTTATCGAATTCGGAAGAAGCTTATCAGATCAATATTAAAAATTTCAGAAACGAAATTGACGAACTGGATTCTGAAATCCTGAAATTACTCAATAAAAGAATGCATATCGTCGATGAAATCGGTCGGTTGAAAAAAGATAAAAATGTGGCGGTTTTTCAAAAAGACCGCTGGCAGGAAGTTTTGGATAAAATGAAGCGGGAAGCCGGTGGATTTGAACTGGGAGAGGAATTTATAACAGCTTTGTACAAGGCAATCCATCAGGAAAGTCTTTCAAGGCAGGATCATATCATCAATAAAAAATAAGAATGTCAAATCAACAACATACAGGTTTAGTTTACAAATCTACGGGGAGCTGGTACACCGTCCAAACGGTGGAGGGCGTGTGGTATGAATGCCGTATTAAAGGAAAATTCCGAATCAAGGGAATTAAAAGCACCAATCCCATTTCGGTAGGCGACCGGGTAGATTTTGAACTTAATGAAACCGGTGATGAAGCGATAGGCTTGATTTACAACATTCACGACCGCAAAAATTACCTGATTCGAAAGTCGGTAAATCTCTCCAAACAAGTGCATATTATTGCGGCAAATGTCGATGTGCTTTTTATTTTGGTTACGATAGACAATCCTGTTACAACTACCAGTTTTATCGATCGTTTGTTAGTTACTGCGGAAGCTTATGGCATTGAAGCTGTTTTGGTTTTTAATAAAATCGATACTTTCGCTGAAGCTACACTTGATGAACAGTTATATCTGCAATATATTTACGAGCAGATCGGTTACAAATGCCTGAGGGTTTCGGCAGAAAAAAAGAAAGGTTTGGAAGCTTTGAAAGAAATGATGAAAGACAAAGTATCGATGTTTACAGGGCATTCCGGGGTAGGGAAATCCACATTGGTCAATGCGTTGGAACCATCCCTTCACCTTAAAACAAAAGCGATTTCGGAACAGCATCAGCAAGGGCAACATACCACCACGTTTGCCGAAATGTATGATCTGAGTTTTGGAGCAAGAATTATCGATACACCGGGAATTCGCGGATTTGGGATTGTGGATATGAACCCACAGGAAGTAGGTGATTACTTTCCGGAGTTTTTTAAATTGAAAGAGCAATGCAAATTCAACAACTGCCTGCATCGTGAAGAACCCCACTGTGCAGTAAAAGAAGCACTGGACAACGATGAGGTTTCGTGGTCGCGCTATAAAAGTTACGTTCAGATTCTGGAAGGTGACGAAGAAAACTATCGAACAGATATTTATGCAAACGGAAAAAATCAGGACGAAGAATAACAATGAAAGCAGTAATACAACGTGTTTCCGAAGCATCGGTAACTATTGAAGGCAAAAAAGTGGCAGAGATTGGTTGGGGATTATTGATTTTATTGGGAATAGAAGATGCTGATACAAAAGAAGACATTCAATGGCTGACATCAAAAATCATTAATCTGCGTATTTTCAACGATGATAATGATGTGATGAATAAATCGGTCAAAGACATCAACGGAGAAGTAGCTCTGGTGAGTCAGTTTACTTTGCACGCATCAACCAAAAAAGGAAACCGTCCTTCGTATATCAAAGCCGCAAAACCTGATGTGGCTGTTCCTTTGTACGAAACTTTTATCTCACATTTTGAAACAGAGTTTGGAAAGAAAATAGGAACCGGACAATTTGGTGCAGATATGAAAGTTGCTTTAATCAACGACGGTCCGGTTACGATAATTATTGATACGAAGAATAAAGAGTAATGCTCAAAAAACTTGCTTTATACACATCTATTTACATTGTAGTTGCTTTTGTAATGAGCTACGATGAAATTCAATGCGCTTTTGATGGAGAGGAATTGTGTTGGGTTAATTTAATCGGAAAATTTATTATCTTTATCCTTTTGATGTTTGTACTCGACAGGATTATATTAAGAAAAAGGAAGTAATATGAATGAAAAGTAAGCTTATCTCATAGCCGGTCTTATCATCTATTTCATTGGTGGCGTAGTGATTAGTTATATTGGCAATTCTTCAATAGACTGGTCTTTTGTCCTTTCTTGGGCACTATTTATGACAATAGCCGATTTCCTCATACTTCGGAAATTGAAGGAAAAATGGAAACGCAAAAAAGACTCAAATATTATGAATAATGAAAGATAAAATTACGCATTTTGGAGCGGCATTTTTAGTTTACGGTATATCTATGCTGGCGATTACTTATATGTTTTACGGAAAAACAGATTGGATTCAAACCATAGGTTTCGGTATTTTTATGGGATTGGCTGATGTTTTTCTACTAAAAAAATTACGCAAACGAAAAAAATAATTAATGGAGATAAAAAACGCACAATTAGCTGTTGACCATTGGATCAAAGAACATGGTGTTCGTTATTTTAATGAACTGACCAATATGGCTCAACTTACAGAAGAAGTAGGAGAGGTAGCACGAATTATAGCCCGAAGATATGGCGAACAATCAGAAAAAGAGAGCGACAAAAACAAAGATTTGGGCGAAGAATTGGCCGATGTGGTTTTCGTGGTTTTGTGTCTGGCAAATCAAACAGGTGTGGATTTACAACAAGCTTTTGAAAAAAAAATGGATATGAAAACAAAACGTGATCACGACCGGCATCACAACAACGAAAAGTTGAAACCTTAAAAAAACATTTAAATGAATAAAATCACACAATTATTCAATATAAAATACCCGGTTGTTCAAGGTGGGATGATTTGGAACAGCGGTTACAAATTAGCCGCCGCAGTAAGTAATGCCGGTGGTTTAGGTTTGATCGGAGCGGGGTCAATGTATCCCGAAGTATTGCGCGAACACA
>DATGMY010000256.1:0-5626 GCA_035307005.1 Flavobacterium sp.
CAAACATTATTTTGCTACACCACTGCTTTTCAGTATCTTTGCCTTTGCGTAAAATTAAAGACAAGGGTTTTCCTAAGAAAAAAAGCCTATATTTGCCGGTAACAATAATTAAAAAATTAAGTTATGTACACAGGTTTACAACACGCACATTCTTTTATAGCTTATGCAGCATTAATCTTGTTAATCGTTGCTTCGATAAACGCTATGATTGGAATGTCATCTAACAAACAATTTAAAGACAGCGACCGAAAAATTGCTTTGTTTGCGTTGATTTTTACGCACGTTCAACTATTAGTGGGAATCATTTTATACTTTGTTTCTCCTTTAGTACAATCTTTTTCCGTTGCTATGAAAGACAGCACATTGAGATTGTACGCACTGGAACATCCGCTGATTAATCTTATCGCTGTAATTTTAATCACCATCGGATTTTCTAAACACAAAAAAGCCGCAACAGATAAAGCAAAATTCAAATCAATTGCGATTATGTATGCCATCGGAACCTTGTTGATTTTATCAAGAATTCCTTGGAGCAGTTGGTTCTAAAAATTGAAACCTGACAAAAAAATCAGGTTTTTGTTTTTTTAGCTTGACGAAGGCTTTTTAAAAACATTGTTTAATTAAAACAGATTTTATGAAGAGGCAGTATTATTTAATTCTAGGTGGATTGGTTTGTCTGACAGCCATTTTTGGATTTATCGGAATAAACACCAACACTGTACCAAAAACAGAAGAACCAACGATTACGTTAGGGAAAGAATTGGCGTATGCGACAACAGGCTTTACCAAAGATTCATCGAAATTAAATGAAATACAAGCGGAGATTGACAGTGAATTAATTAAAATTAATGAGGAGTTAAACGCTTTGGAAGAAGAAATTGAAGTGGTTCACGATAAAACCATCGCTTCTTATTATCACGACAAATTTAATGGCCGGAAAACAGCCAGTGGCGAAATCTTTAACAACAGAGATTATACCGCAGCACATAAAACACTCCCCTTTGGCACCAAAGTACGCGTAACCAATCTAAGTAATGATGAATCTATCATTGTGACAATAACCGATCGCGGACCTTTTATCAAAGGACGTCAGCTAGATCTGTCCAAAAAAGCTTTTATGGATCTGACTCACGACAATAAACGAGGGCTTCTTAATGTAAAAATTGAAGTACTCCCGGAAGATTATCAGGAGAAACGTATAGAACTTGAGGAAGAATTAAACGCTATTGCAATAATTCCCTCTAATTTGGATCTGAATGAGTTTGCGTTATAATTTACTTATTCTTATTCTATTAATTTTATCGGGTTGTAAAACCTCACATACAGCAAAAAACAACAAAACCTCATTATATAAAAGTGAGGTTTTTGCTTGTTATTACCACAATAAGTTCAACGGTCGGAAAACTGCAAGCGGTGAGGTTTTTTCCAACAAAAAACTGACCGCTGCCCATAAAAAACTACCGTTTGGAACATTAGTAAAAGTAACCAACCCGCAAAACAAAAAAAGCGTCATCGTTATCATCAATGATCGTGGACCTTTTACCAAAGGTTTTGAAATAGATTTGTCAAAAAAAGCTTTCGACCAGATTACTCACGATCCAAATACCGGAAAAATAAAAGTAATACTCGAAATTATCAACGATTCCACGTAGTAAACGGATGAACACTCAAATAAGCATTGTAATACCGCTTATCGCCCGTAAGTTCCTCTCCTAACCAATCGGGTTTTTCAAAAATCTGACCTTCGGATTGTAATTCTACTTCCGCAATAACCAGTCCTTGGTTTGCTCCTTCAAAAACATCAACCTCAAAAACCACTTCTCCAAAAGGTACAAGGTAGCGCGTTTTATCAATCACAAAACCTTCGCACAATTCTAAAAGCCGGGCAGCGTCGGTAGAAGAAATTTCCTTTTCCCATTCAAATCTCGACAAACCATTGGCAGAGCTCACACCTTTTACTGTTATAAATCCCTGGGAATCCTTGGTCCGCACACGTACCGTACGGTTTTTATCCGAATTAAGATATCCCTGAGTTATCTTAAAGCGTGTTTTAATGTTATCTAAAAAAGTAGTACTTTTAACCCGAAATTTCCGTTCAATTTCTATCATTATTAAAATTTGATTTATCCTGATCAAATATCGTAAAAAAAAGAAGGTATGAATTTAATAAAGAAGAAAATCATCTATAAAAACATTAAAGAAATTTTTGCAAAGTATGTTGTAGAAAACAATGTAATTTCTGATGAAGACCTGTCTTTTTTATATGACCTGACAGATTATTTCCGCCCAAAAAATCCTAAAGCAGTTGCAGAAATAACCCTTCGTCAGCTTTTAGACCATCTGATCGAATTTGATCAGGATCGAAAGGTTTTGAGTGAATACATCAGCAATGTACTTGATGGAAGCTCATTTAAACTAATGATTTCTGATGCGGGTATTTTAAAAGATTCCGATTTTTTGTATGAAATAAGAAAGCGAATTGCTTCGAAAATTCTTCCATATCAACCGCAAAAAGATACCCTGGAATACATTTTAAATCAGATCTTTTATAAAGAAAATGATTTTATCTGGATTCATAAAATACCATTGGAAGAATTAATTGAATTGTTTGAGATTTTGAATCTGAAAGACATTTATCAATTTGAAAAAGCTGAAAATGGTGCAATGTCTGAAACGCTCTTTGCAATGGGCCTATTAAGCCAGAGAATGAGCGGACGTTCTATGGAAACAAACATCCTGAATATGATTCCGGAATATAACCATTTGGAAAGTCCTTTTCTCGGATTCGAAAACGAATTTCTTGAAATTGAACATCGTCTCCGAAAAGGAGAAATAAAATTTGTAAGTTCTGATGACCTGAATTACAAACAAATGGCAATTCTCCACAAACAATGTCTGGACTTCATTAATCAAGCCTTCAAAAACAGCTCCAAGTTTGGAATTACCTTAAAGGTAAATCAGGCATTGCTCCGTATCCGTCAGCAATTAGACCGCATCCGTATTTTAATGAACTTTTTGGTTGTAAACAAGTTTGAAGACCGCACCGTTAATACTATTGAACTTTCACTTAAATTAATAGAATACAATTGCTATAAAAACAACATCAGCAAATTAATTTCGGAAAGCACGCAAGTCGTTTCTTACGAAATTACTCAATATACTGCAAAAACAGGCGAACATTATATTACCGAAACCGCCAAAGAATACTTTAAAATGTTTAAAGCTTCTTTGGGAGCCGGCTTTGTTGTTGGTTTTTTATGTATCTTTAAAATATTACTTTCCAAGTCAGACACCAGCGATTTCGGGTTTGCCTTTTTATATAGTATGAATTATGCATTCGGATTCATCGTTATTTACCTTTGTAGTTTTGCGTTGGCAACCAAACAGCCTGCAATGACCGCTACTACTATTATAAAAGCTATCGAAGAAGGAATAAAAAAACAGACCAATACCAGTGAAAAACACAGTGCGTTTGCCACTTTATTTGCACGTTTGTTTCGTTCTCAGTTTATTGCATTTTTAGGAAACGTTATTATGGCATTTGCGATGGCACTTTTACTGATCTGGATCATAGATCTGGCTACCGGAATTAACCTTACAGACACCAAATGGCATACCTTACTCACAGATGCCAGTCCCGTACATTCACCTGCAATTTTTCATGCCGGCATCGCCGGAGTATTTCTGTTTCTATCAGGAATTATTGCCGGAAATGTTTCCAACAAAAACAAACACAATCAGGTATATCACCGGATACAGGAAAATCCGGTTTTGAAAAAAACTTTCGGCGAACACAAAACAAATCGTTTGGCGGCATGGTTAGAACGCAAATGGCCAGGAATCATATCCAATTTCTGGTTTGGGGTTTTTATGGGCAGTACCTATCCTATCGGCATTTTCTTAGGGTTGAATTTAGACATCCGGCATATTACCTTTGTCAGCGGAAATATTGCTCTGGGTGCTTACGGAGCCGACTTTGCTTTGACCGGCATAGTTTGGTTCTGGAGTTTCTTAGGTATATTTTTTGTTGGATTTATGAATTTCATTGTCAGTTTCAGTTTATCATTAGGACTTGCGTTCCGTTCAAGAAACATACCCTGGACAGAAATTTTTGTACTTCAGAAATCCGTCTGGAGACATTTCAAAAAATATCCAATGCACTTCATTTATCCTCCCAAACAGAAAAAAGGAGATTTATAAAATCAATGACTATCGAGACCAAAAACCATGGAACAACCACATCAAAAAATAATTCATATTGATATGGATGCTTTTTTTGCGTCGGTAGAACAACTAGATCATCCAGAATTACGGAATAAACCTGTTGCTGTAGGTGGAACCCGCGAGCGTGGTGTTATCGCTGCCGCAAGTTATGAAGCAAGGAAATTTGGTATTCATAGTGCAATGAGCAGTAAAGTTGCTGTAAAGAAATGTCCGGATCTCATTTTTGTCCAACCTCGTTTTGAACGTTATCGTGAAGTTTCTCATCAAATACGAACCATTTTTTTTGAATATACCGATTTGGTAGAACCCCTATCTCTTGACGAGGCCTTTTTAGATGTTACTCAAAACAAAAGAGGCTTAAAAAGTGCTACCCATATCGCTAAAGAAATCAGAGATAAAATTCAAAAAGAAACCGGTCTTACAGCATCTGCAGGGATATCTGTCAATAAATTTCTTGCAAAAATTGCGAGTGATTATAACAAACCCAACGGTCAGAAAACAATAACACCAGAGGAAATTATTCCGTTTCTGGATAACTTAGAAATCAGACGCTTTTTTGGAGTGGGGAAAAAAACCCGCGAAAAAATGTATCATTTGGGTATTTTTACCGGAGCTGATCTACGCAAAAAAACGCTCCCCTTTTTAGAAATTCATTTTGGAAATTCGGGTCAGCATTTTTATAATATTGCCCGTGGTATCAATAACTCTGCGGTAGTAGCCAACAGAATGCCAAAATCCATAGGAGCAGAGCGAACCTTTCAGGAAAATTTAACCTCTGTAATCTATTTACAGGAAAGGCTAAAAGATATTTGCGAAGAAGTATCCAACAGACTGCAAAAACGAAATCTTGCCGGAAAAACGATTATTCTGAAAATAAAATACAGCGATTTTAAGGTTCAAACCAAAAGTCTCACCCTGCCTTACTATATCAGTAATTTTGAAATCTTATTAGACACTGCAAGTGGTTTATTGCAAGAGCAATTATTAAAAACTTCTGTCAGACTCTTAGGAATTCAAGTTAGCAACTTGAACATCAATCAGAAGAGAAATGAATACATCCAATTAAAATTTAATTTTTAAGGATAATCTCTTTCTATCAATTAAGTAGGTTTTAGCATTAAAACAAAAACCCCAATCTTTTCAGATTGGGGTTTACTAAAAAAAGGCGGCGCCCCGAGCTTTCGAATTAGCGAAGCAATCGACCGAAGGGACACGCCGCACCTATAAAAAAAAACCCCAATCTTTTCAGATTGGGGTTTACTAAAAAAAGGCGGCGACATACTCTCCCACATTAAGATGCAGTACCATCTGCGCAATCGGGCTTAACTTCTCTGTTCGGTATGGGAAGAGGTGAGCCCCGACGCTATAACCACCTTAAGTTTTTAAAGCTGTTAGCTAATAG
>DATGMY010000257.1:0-5762 GCA_035307005.1 Flavobacterium sp.
GATGATTTATTTCTTGCCTGGTCAAAGCTCGATGCTTTGGGAAGAACCTATGTGGCAAATGAAGGAATTAACGCTCAAATGAGTGTTCCGGCAGAAAATTTAGATGCTTTTCGTGAAACGCTGGAAACTTATGACTTTATGAAAGGCATCCGGTTGAACGTCGCGGTCGAACACGATGATTTGTCGTTTTTAAAACTGACCGTAAAAGTGCGTAAAAAGATTGTTGCCGATGGTTTGAACGATGATACTTTTGATGTGACCAACAAAGGAATCCACTTGCGTGCCAAAGAATTCAACGAATTATTGGAAGATCCGGATACCATTGTTGTGGATTTCCGCAATCATTACGAATCGGAAATCGGTCATTTTGAAGGAGCGATTACACCCGATGTGGATACGTTTCGCGAGTCGTTGCCGATCATCAACGAAAAATTACAGGAACACAAAGAAAATAAAAAACTATTGATGTATTGTACCGGAGGAATCCGTTGCGAAAAGGCGAGTGCTTATTTCAAGCATCAAGGTTTTAAAAACGTTTATCAGTTAGAAGGCGGAATTATTGAATATACCCGCCAGGTAAAGGAAGAAGGACTACAAAGCAAATTCATCGGGAAGAACTTTGTGTTTGACCATCGTTTGGGCGAGCGAATTACCGATGACATCATTGCGAACTGCCACCAGTGCGGCAAACCTTGTGATACCCACGTAAACTGTGCCAACGAAGCCTGTCATTTGCTGTTTATCCAATGTGATGAATGTGCCGAAGCAATGCACGGTTGCTGCTCCAATGAATGTTTAGACATCATTCAGTTGCCCATCGAAGAGCAAAAACGTTTGAGAAAAGGACAACAAAAAGGAAATCTTATTTTCAAAAAAGGAAAATCTCCGGCATTGAAATTTAAAAAAGAACGCAATGTGTTTGAAGAAGTCATTCCTCAAAAAACAGCAACAGTAACCGAGATTCGTAAGAAAAACCGGGAACGCAAAGTATTGGTAGGAAAAGGAGAACATTATTTTACCAAAGCGTCCGTAGCACAGTTCAGTATTCAAAATCAAAGCGTAAAAACAGGCGATGAAATTATAATAGTTGGACCATCTACCGGAGAGCAACGAATGACGCTGACCCAATTTAAAGTCAACGGACAAGACGCAACAACAGCCAATGTGAGTGATAAAATCACGTTTGAAGTACCGTTCCGCATCCGTTTGTCCGATAAATTGTATGTAGTTCAAAAAGAAAATTAATCTTTAACTCTGACAAAGTTCGAAACTTTGTCAGAGTTGTATAAATTAACTATAATAGAAAATGTTAGGCAAGTTGGTAAATTACTAACTTGCTTTTTTAATTTTAAACAATGAAAAAAATTTATTACCTCAAAACCTGTGATACGTGTAAAAAAATCCTCAAACAAATAGAGGATTTAGACCAGTTTGAATTACAGGAAATCAAGTCAAATCCGGTAACCGAACCGCAATTGGAAGAAATATATGCACATACCAAAAGCTATGAAGCATTGTTTAACAAACGTGCGCAACTATACAAACAATTGGGCTTGAAAGATCAGAAATTATCAGAAAACGATTACAAAAAATATTTGCTGGAACATTATACTTTTCTGGCACGTCCTGTAATTTTATTTGAGGATAAACTATTTGTAGGGAATTCTGCCAAAACAGTAGAAAAAATGTTGCAAACAGTGAATCAGAAATAAAAAAGGCAAAAAAATATTTGCATATTAAGTTTCGTGTTTTTATTTTTAACGAAATTTTAGAAAAATAAAAATATGAAAAAATTATTTGCAGAATTCTTCGGAACCTTCTGGTTGGTTTTCGGAGGATGTGGAGCTGCTGTTTTTGCAGCAGGCGTTCCTGAAATTGGAATTGGATTAGCCGGAGTTTCCCTGGCGTTTGGTTTAACTGTTTTAACAATGGCTTATGCCGTCGGACACATTTCGGGCGGACATTTTAACCCGGCTGTTTCTTTTGGATTATGGGCAGGTGGGAGATTTTCTTCCAGAGAATTGCTTCCCTACATTGGTGCACAGGTTGTTGGAGCTGCGGCTGCGGCTGCGTGTTTGTACACTATTCTGAACGGGGCAGGAGCATTCTCTACTGAAGGAGCGGGTGCATTTGCTACCAATTTTTATGAAATGGAAGGCTATGCCGGCAGAAGTTACAGTATGGGTGCAGCATTCTTAGCTGAATTTTTACTGACCGCATTTTTCCTTATCATTATTCTTGGAGCAACAGATAAGTGGGCAAACGGAAAATTCGCAGGAATTGCCATCGGTTTGGCATTGACCTTAATCCACTTAATTTCGATTCCGATTACCAATACTTCGGTAAATCCGGCGCGTTCTACTTCTCAGGCACTTTTTGTACAGGGCGAAGCCTTGAGCCAATTATGGTTGTTTTGGGCGGCACCTATTACCGGAGCTGTTGCCGGTGGACTAATCTATAAATTTCTGTTAGGAAAAAGTGATAATGAATGATCGTTTTTGCAAGACTCGTCCTGAAAAAAGAGATATAGTTTTCTGAAATTAACATTACATAATTTAAAACAGTAGTAGCAAGATGTTACTACTGTTTTTTATTGTTGTATATTGTAATTACTTCTTCAATTATTTTTTTTAAACGGGCTGTTCTTACTCCTTCTTACAATTTATTTTTGGTGTTGAAAGTTTAAGAAAAACATTTGTTTTAACGTTTCTTCGTATCTAAATCGACTCTGGATTAAAACTTTTAGCATTAAAGCATGGCATAAATAAACGATTTTCTCACTGGTATCATAAACAGTTAAAAAGTTTCCCTAAAGCAAACAGTTTCTTATATTTGTCAGGCAACGCTAAAAAATAAAGAAATGAATAAAAAGCTTATGTTTTTGCCGGCAACGGTGTTAATGATTGTCACTGCGGGTAATGCACAGAGAGTGGCAGTGGATACTGAAGGTCACGGCATTCAGTTGGAATATATGGACAGATCGGTGAAACCCGGCGATGACTTTTTCCGTTTTGTAAACGGAACCTGGTTTGACAAAGCAGAGATTCCTGCCGACCGTACTCGTTGGGGTAGTTTTGACGAGCTGCGCCAAAATACCGACCACGATGCTTTGGCAATTTTAAAAGAAGCTGCTAATAATCCTGCCTTAGATCCAAAGTCAGACCAAATGAAAGCGGTCAATGTATTTGAGACTTATCTGGATTTGGACACTCGTAATAAATTAGGCATTACACCTATTCAATCAAGTTTGAATCAGATCAATAACATCAAAAATGTTAATGACATCCTTACTTTGCTTAAAGAAAAAATGCCCGAAGGCGGTTTAGGTTTCTTTGGACTTTACGTAGGTGCCGACGCAATGGATTCTAACAAAAACACTGTTTATGTTTCTCCGGGAAGCATTGGTTTGCCCGACCGGGATTACTATGTTTCGGACGATGCAGATTCTAAAGAGAAAAGACAAAAATACGAAGTACACGTAGCACGTATGCTGCAATTCTTAGGTATTGATGCAGCATCGGCAAACAAACAAGCAGCTCAAGTACTGGCTTTAGAGACTAAAATGGCTGAAGCCCGTTTAGACCGCGTGGCTCGTCGCGACCGCAGAAATACATACAACCCGATGTCGGTTGCCGATTTACAAAAATTGACTCCAACGGTTAACTGGAACGACTATCTTGCGACTGCCGGATTAACCAATGTTAATGAAGTTGTGGTTTCGATGCCAAAATATATGGAAACTTTAGAAAATATCTTCAGAAAATCTGACATCGAAGATTTGAAAGCATATATGCGCTGGACATTGATCAATAAATCAACCGGAGTTTTGACTACTGAAATCGATGAAGCAAATTTTGATTTTTACAGCAGAACACTTACAGGAGCTTTGGCACAACGTCCGATTGAAGAACGTGCTTTGCAGGTAGTCAACGGAACAGTGGGCGAAGCTTTGGGAAAATTATATGTAGAGAAAAAATTCCCTGCTGAAGCCAAAGCAATTGCTAAAGAAATGGTTGATTATGTATTTCTTGCATTTGAAAACCGCATCAATAAATTGCCCTGGATGACTCCGGCGACGCGTCAGGGTGCGATTGAAAAACTACGCAAATCAACCGTGAAAATCGGTTATCCTGATAAATGGGAAGATTATTCCAAACTGGAAATCAACGCTAAAGAGCAAGGCGGAACCTATTATGAAAACATGAAAAACGTGGCTCGCTGGCGTTTTGCGAAGAATATGGCAGATTACGGGAAACCGGTAGATAAATCTCGCTGGGGAATGTCGCCACAAACCGTAAACGCATATTTCAACCCTACCAACAACGAAATCGTTTTCCCTGCAGCGATTCTACAAGCACCTTTCTATGATTACAAAGCCGATATGGCAGTAAACTTCGGTGGAATCGGGGCGGTAATCGGACACGAAATTTCTCACGGATTTGATGATTCAGGTTCGCGTTACAATGCAGACGGAAACTTGGTAAACTGGTGGACAGAAGATGATTTGAAACAGTTCACAGGTTTGGGTGGTGCTTTGGCAGACCAGTATTCACAATTGGAGCCACTACCGGATACGTTTGTTGACGGAAAATTTACCTTAGGTGAAAACATCGGGGATTTAGGCGGTGTAAATGCTGCTTATGATGGATTACAATTGTATTTGAAAGACAAAGGTCGTCCGGAAAACATCGACGGATTTACACCTGAACAACGTTTCTTTATTTCCTGGGGAACCATTTGGAGAACCAAAATGCGTGACGAAGCAATTAAAAATCAGGTAAAAACCGATCCGCATGCTCCGGGAATGTACCGTGCGTATGTGCCGCTGCAAAACGTGGATACCTGGTACGAGGCATTTGATATTAAACCAACAGATAAATTGTTTGTAGAACCGGACAATCGAGTAAAAATCTGGTAAACAGTTTTAAATTACAAAAGCTCAAGATTGTCTTGAGCTTTTGTAATTTTATAGTAACATCAAAAAAATTGAAAACAGACTTATTTTAAAATCAATGTTAGTAAAAAGTTATAGCAATTTAGCCTATGAAATAGGGACAGACGAGGCAGGAAGAGGTTGTCTGGCAGGTCCGGTAACAGCCGGAGCTTTATTGCTCAACCCTCAGTTAGAAAGTGAGTTAATCAACGATTCGAAAAAACTGTCTTTAAAATCAAGAAATCAATTGCGGAAGTTTATCGAAGAAAATACCGAGTGGTTCAGTATTGCTCATATTTCCGAAACACGGATCGACGAAATCAATATTTTAAACGCTTCTATTGAAGCCATGCACACAGCTATTTCCCAACTCAGCTTTACTCCCGAGTTCATCATTGTTGATGGTAATAAATTCAAACCTTACAAAGACATTCCTCATCAAACCATCGTGAAAGGCGACAGCAAATATTTAAGTATTGCCGCAGCTTCTATTCTTGCCAAAACCTATCGGGATGAATATATGCAGCAACTTCATGAGGAGTTTCCTATGTATCGATGGGATAAGAATATGGGCTATCCTACCAAAGAACACCGCAGAGCCATTCTAGAATACGGACCGTGTAAATATCACCGGAAAAGTTTCAGACTACTTCCCGATCAATTGGTTTTAGATTTGTAAGTTCCGCCCCAAACAATTCCTGAAAATAGTTTAGGATTTTCTGTTTGACTTCTTCTTCATTAACCTTTTCCACACCCAATTCCACGTTTAGGGAAGCGACAGCTTTGCCGCGAATACCACACGGGATAATGTTGTCAAAATAACCTAAAT
>DATGMY010000258.1:0-4348 GCA_035307005.1 Flavobacterium sp.
AAATCTCAAAAAGAGAAGAAAGCAGACAAAGCAACCAAGCGAAAGGATAAAGATAATGAAGGAAGAATAAGCATTTCTTAAACAAAATATCTGCTTACATAAAAAAGAAAACAAGAAAGACATCTTATCAGGATGTCTTTGTTTGTTTAAAGCTTTAATGGGAGTTAATTATTTTTAGAGGTCATAACTTAAATTCATACATATATTGAAACAACGCTGTAAATCAATAGTTTTTTTTAATTAATATTATGTTTGTCATGCTGTAAGCATCTTTACCGGCACTGATAAGAGATTCCTACGGAATGACAAACGTTGTGCTAAAGGGTTTTACAAAGTTTAAAAACAGGTAATTATCTGATGACCTCTATCAATTTATTTTTGCAGATGAATTTGCCATTTGGTAAAAATACAAATTCGCCCAAAAAGTTATACGGTATTTTGCTATATTTGCATAAAATTTCGTTTAGGCGAAATTCTTAAATCAAAAATTAATAACAAACTACAGCTGTTTATCAAATAAAAAAATATGATTGCGATTGTTTTATTCGGAAAACCCGGAGCAGGCAAAGGAACTCAAGCAGAGTTTCTAAAAGAAAAATATAATTTGACCCACATTTCTACCGGAGATATTTTCCGTTTCAACATCAAAAATGAAACAGAATTAGGAAAAAAAGCACAGGAATATATCAATCAGGGACAATTAGTTCCGGATGAAATCACGATTGATATGCTGAAATCCGAAGTCGAAAAAAATATGGACAAAGCCGGCTTTTTATTCGACGGTTTTCCAAGAACGATTGCACAGGCAGAGGCTTTGGATGCATTTATGAAGTCTATTGGACTGGCAATTACAGCAACAGTTGCTTTGGAAGCAGACGATGACGTGTTGGTAACCCGTATTTTAGAACGCGGAAAAACATCCGGAAGAGCCGACGATCAGGACGAGGCAAAAATCCGTACCCGATATGTGGAATACAATGAAAAAACAGCTCCGTTGATCGATTTTTATAAAAATCAGGGGAAATATCATGCTGTAAACGGTATCGGAACCATTGAAGAAATCACTCAACGCTTAAGCAGTGTGATCGATACGCTATAGTATTTAAAAAAATAGTATTTTTGCAGAATCTTATCTTACAAATTTATAAGGTAAGATTTTGTTTTTATAAACCTGTCCAAACGACAAAACTAAAAGATTATGACCGAGGGAAATTTTGTAGATTACGTAAAAATATACGTGGCATCGGGCAAGGGCGGTAAAGGTTCTTCGCATTTGCACAGAGAGAAATTTATCGAAAAAGGAGGACCCGATGGTGGAGATGGTGGTCGTGGAGGTCATGTCATTGTTCGTGGAAACGAAAGTTTATGGACGTTGCATCATTTGCGTTTTGAACGTCATATAAAAGCCGGTCACGGTGGCGATGGCGGAAGTTCAAGAAGTACCGGTGGCGATGGACAAGACCGCTACATTGATGTTCCTTTAGGCACGGTTATCAAAGACAAAGAAACCGGTGAGTTCATTCTTGAAATTACCGAACACGGCGAAGAGAGAATATTGGCAAAAGGAGGAAAAGGTGGTTTGGGAAACTGGCATTTCCGGTCTTCTACCAATCAAACGCCACGCTATGCACAACCGGGGATTCCGGGCGAAGAACTTGATATTATTATGGAATTGAAAGTTTTGGCAGATGTAGGTCTGGTAGGTTTTCCCAACGCAGGTAAATCGACTTTGCTTTCAGTTTTAACATCGGCAAAACCTAAAATTGGAGATTATCCGTTTACCACTTTAAAACCCAATTTAGGAATTGTGGAATACCGCGATTTTAAATCGTTTGTGATTGCCGATATTCCGGGAATCATCGAAGGTGCAGCAGAAGGAAAAGGATTGGGACATTATTTTTTAAGACATATCGAACGCAATTCTACGTTGTTGTTTTTGGTTCCTGCAGATGCGGATGATATTAAAAAGGAATACGACATTTTGTTAGACGAACTGAGAAGATACAACCCTGAATTGTTAGACAAAGACCGATTGATTGCTGTATCAAAATCTGATATGCTGGACGAGGAACTGAAAGCCGAAATGAAAGAACAATTAGACCGGGATTTTGAAGACATTCCTTATCTATTTATCTCATCTGTAGCTCAACAAGGGCTTACGGAATTAAAAGACAAATTGTGGCAGATGCTGAATTAAAAGTAATAAACCGATATATCTCTTAACCTTTTCAAAGCTTCAAACTTAGGAAAGGTTTTTTTTATTCTAACAATGATCAATACTAAAAACTAATTAACTCACAACTAAAAACAATTTCTTATCTTCGCAACAAGTAAAAAATCATCATAAATAATGAAAAAATTAAGCTTATTTCTTTCTTTGTTTTTGTTGGCAATGCCTTTGGGTGCGCTGGCAAACGAAGGAATGTGGTTTTTAATGTTCATCGAACGTCTGAACCACCGCGATATGCAGAAAATGGGGTTGCAATTGACTCCCGAAGAAATTTACAGCATCAATAATCATTCACTGAAAGATGCAATTGTTCAGTTCAACAACGGTTGTACGGCAGAAATCATTTCAGATCAAGGTTTGGTTTTGACCAATCATCACTGCGGATACGACAAAATAGCCGAGCTGTCAACACCCGAAGACGATATTCTTACCAATGGATTTTGGGCTCAGACTAAAGCGGAAGAACGCAAACCAAAAAGTTTATCGGTGCGTTTCTTTGTGCGTATGGACGATGTAACCAAGCGTATTTTGAATTTGGTCAACGACCAGATGACTGAGGCTGACCGCGAAAAAACCATCAATCAGGAAATTGCAAAAATTGAAAAAGAAAACAACGAAGACGGAAAATATACTGTTTCTGTTCGTTCTTTTTTTCAGGGAAATGAATACTATTATTTCGTATATCAGGATTATACCGACATTCGTTTGGTAGGAACGCCTCCCAACAGCATTGGTAAATTTGGTGGCGATACCGACAACTGGGAATGGCCGCGTCATACCGGAGATTTTTCTTTGTTCCGTGTTTATGCCGATGCCAATAATCAACCGGCGGAATATTCAGCAGACAATGTACCTTTGAAACCGAAGCACTTTTTACCGGTAAATATTCAGGGAATGAAAGCAGGAGATTTCTCGATGATTTTAGGTTATCCGGGAAGAACCAACCGCTGGATGCCTGCGGAAGGAATCGAACAAAATGTAGAATTTGCCTATCCTGCCTGGGTAGAAGGTTCTCGTTTGGGAATGGACGTATTGAAAAAATATATGGATCAGAACGATGAGGTTCGTTTGGCGTATGCAAGTAAATATGCAGGTGTAGCCAATTACTGGAAAAACCGCCAGGGAATGATTGACGCACTGAAACAGCATCAAACAGCTGAAGCCAAGCGTAAAAACGAAGCGAAATTCAACAAATGGGCAAATAAGAAGAAAAACCGGGAAGAATACGGAAACGTAATTGCCGACATCAACGCTTATTATGCGGCTACCAACGAAAAAGCACGTCACGATAATTATTTAATGACCATTTTGCGTACATCGGATTTGGCAGCAATTCCTTACAGTTTTGGAGGTGCAATGATTCAATATGCCAATGAAAACGAAGCAAAACGTGCTGAAATGCGTCCGCGATTAGAAGATGCAATTAATAATGCTTATGAAGGATTCCACGCACCTTTGGAAACAGAAATGTTGGCTCGTCAGTTGAATCTGTATGCAACAAAATCGACAGGTTACGACATTGCACCGTATGTAAAAACATTGGGCGAACAAAACAATTACGATTATTCAAAATTGATTGACAAAGTATTTGAAGGCAGTGTTTTTTCATCAAAAGACTTAATGTTGAAATACTTGAATAATCCTGAGAAAGAAATGATTGAAAATGATGAATTGTTCAAAATTTCTTCGGATTTATTATCAAAATACCGTGAACAGCCGGAAGCTTTAGCTCCGTTGAATGAAAAATTCGACATCGCATTCCGCAAATTGGTTAAAGGACTTCGTACAGCGAATCCTAAAGTGAAATATTACCCTGATGCCAATTCAACTTTGAGATTGACTTACGGAAAAGTAATTGATTTACCACGTCGTGACGACCGTCCAAACGATGCGAAAGAAAACTGGTACACCACTTTGGAAGGAACGATCGCAAAACACAAAGCAGGCGATGAGGAATTTGAAAATCCACAGCGTTTGATTGATTTATACAACGCGAAAGATTACGGACAATATGCTGATCAAGATGGTACATTGCACGTAAACTTCCTGACCGACCACGATATTACGGGAGGTAACTCAGGTTCTCCGGTATTGAACGCAAAAGGCGAATTGATTGGT
>DATGMY010000259.1:0-4019 GCA_035307005.1 Flavobacterium sp.
TTTATCGCCTTTTTTTACGCCCATATCCAATAATGCTTTGGAAACATAACAGGCTTGCTGTATGTATTCCTGTGTGCTGATAGATTTCCAGACACCGTTGTATTTGGTAGTCAACGCCTTTTCTAACGGATAGTTTTGCAACTGAAAGTAAGGAATATCGAATAATCTGCCGATGATAGACATAGTTTTGGTGGTTTAAGATGATTTGCGTATGCAAAGTATTGTTTTTTTAATAGAAATGCAAATAGTTTGTGTTTTTTTATTGTAAGTGAATATATGGTTAGGAATGTAAAATACAACAATTACTGTTTCCGCAGACTGATTTAATATGACTTAGACGTATATTATCGTCGATTTTTTTCTAATTTATGGGGTTGATATATTATTTTTCAATCCATTCCCGAAATGCAGCTGTGTTATTTTGGCTGGTTTTGAGATAGTTCTCATAGCCTTTTATTTTTACAGCTAACGTGTTTTTTGTATAACGCTCCATTTTTTCCACATATTTTTTGCATATAATCTCACTGCGATTTATTCTGAAAAAATCTAAAGGATTAAGTTGTTCTTCTATTTCTTTTAAAGTAGATTCTGTCAGTAAATGTTTCTTACCTGTGATGTCATATGCAAAAACGACACCTTCGTTGGCTGCAAAAAAAATGATGTTTTCAGTATCTAAAAAATAAATTCCCTGAGAGGTATTTATAGTAAAACGATTTTTATACGATTTTTCTGATAAGTTTCGTTTAATAAGCTCCGTAAGATTAGCCATCCATTTATTTTCATCAAATACAGAATTTCTAAGTAAGAGAAATTTGTACCACGCTTTTTGAAAACGTTCTTTAGAAAATGGTTTTAACAGATAGGCAATGCCATTGCTGTCAAATGCCTCCATCCAAAACCGGTCATAAGCCGTAGTGAAAATAATGGGACAGGAAACCTTAACCTGTCGGTAAATTTCAAAGGCATTATCGTCTAATAAGTCAATATCTGAAAAAATTATATCTACATAATTACTTTTTAGAAATTTAACAGCATAATCAACAGTATCAATTTCCGCTACTATTTCGGTTGATGTATCTAGTTCCTCGATAAATCTTCTTAATTTTTTTCTTGCAGGAATTTCGTCTTCTATAATGAGTATTTTTATCATTCTTTATGTTGTCTGAATAATGGGAATAGCTACAATAAACAAGTTCTCGTTTTGCTGAATTTTCATTGGTTCTCTGGTCAATAGTTTATATTGTTCTTTTAAGTTACTTAAAGCTTTTCCTGATGTTTTATTATTTCGTTTAAGGTTGGTATTGTTCGAAACAAGGATTTTTTCATTAATATGTATATTAATGACAATTTGGTTTTCTGCTGTTCCCAGATTGTGCTTTACAGCATTTTCAATCAGTAATTGTAGAGTCAGCGGTATAATGAAACCATTTGTATTTTTGTTTTCAATGTTCAGTTCGTAAGCATTTCCATATTTATGTCGGATGAGTTTGAAATATTGTTCTGCAAAATCAAGTTCCGAATGAATGCTGATAAATTTTATATCTGATGCTTGTAGCACATAACGGTAAATTTCGGCAAATTCGTTCAGAAAATCAGATGCTTTATGTTTATCTTCTTCAATCAGTTGGTCCAAAATATTTAAGTTGTTGAATAAAAAATGCGGATTGAGTTGTGTTTTCAAATGGTTGATTCTACTTTCAGCAAGAGCTTGATTGTAGTTTGCTAATTGTTGATGGTGTTTTTTATTAGTGCGATAATAATAATACACTAGAAAAAAACTTCCGTAAATAAAACCGTCTAGAAAGTCTGAAAAGAGTGAAAGAAAAAGTGTGTGTTGATTAAAGTTTCGTTCGATAGTATTAAATGTAAAAGCAATAATAAAACTGCTTAGCAGCATAATTAAAACATAGACAATTAATGATGAAGCAAATATTTTCAGCATTACTCTGTTACTAAAAACATCCGAACGATGCCATTTCTTTATAAAGAAAAGAATGACCAAAAATAACAGGCTTGCTGCACATAGTGAACCTATTGCTGCTTCTGGCGTAAAGGTATAAGCATTGATTTTCTGTCTTACTGAGATTCGTGTATAAATAGACTGTACATATGCAAACAGCAAAATGAACAGCAGGAAATAACGGTTTTGGTATATTTTAAAGATTATGTTTTTCATAGAAAAAATGGTAGGGCAATATACAAAAATAGCCCTAAGTTTTATAGGGCTATTTCAATTAGCTATTATTTATTTTCAGGAAAAGAGGCAATAGTATTTCCTTTTTCATCAAAGAAATCAAGTTTTGCATTGTTTTCTTTATCCACATAAAACATTGCTCTTGGAAATCCTTTATCATCAAAGAGAAATAATCCGTTGTTTTCACTTCTGTTTTTTCCAATCATTACACGAGTACTACCGCCAACCAAGCCCTGTTCTTCATATTGCTTGTATTTTTCCCGCATCGTTTCCGGGTTTGTCTTACGTAATTCTTCGAGTTCCTCCATAATTTTGAAAGTTTTGAGCTGTGATTCTTTTTTTGGTCGGTCATTAAATGCCAGTCCACTGCTCACAATTCTTTTATCCCCCTGTTGGTAATCCGTTGTCATCAGTTGCATAACCTGATCTCCGTCATATTGATCATAGGTAAGTGAAAGTCCGGAAGAATGTCCATTTTCAGTCTTCTTTCCGTCATAAATAAAACCACCGCATTCAATGCCTTCTTCATTGAAAAACAGCATTCCTGAACGTTTCTTTCTGTCTTCGTTAGTTGGTCTGCCATTGATAGTATCATTTCCGTGTGGAAAACGATCCACATTGGTAATAATCATTTTTACAGTACCGTCTTTTTCAATGATATTGATACGCTCTACATCAATTTCATTAAATCGTTGATTACCATTCTTTTTGAATGCAGACGTGGTAACGAAAAGCATTCCTGTTGCGGTAACTGCTGCAAATGTTCTTAAAAAAACTAATTCTTTTTTCATTGTTAAATATACTTTAGAGTTAAACTTTTGATGAAGCGAAACTATTACAGTATTATTCTTTATTCAATGGAAAAATAATGAATACAGGAAAAAATCAAATGAGTTAAGGAAATTTTGAAATGGTTTATAAATTAAGATATCAGTGTCTGGGGGTATTGGAAATTTTTATAGGAAGTAAGTACGGATACAGACACTAAGTAAGTCAAAAGATGTAATACGATGAACAACGACTTAAAGTCAAACTGTTATATCATTTTACCTAATTTTGAAATACGACATTATACAATGATTATTGCTTAAAAATAAGAAATGATAGCTTATTTATTTTTAATAACATTCATAAATAGTGATTAAAGGTTATTCAATTATCATTGCCTGTTCCAACTTTTCCATCCCTTCGGTGTAAACTTCCATAGAAGGGAAATCTTTTTTCTCGTCATTGGTATTGATTAAAACACCACTTTTATAGAAATAATCCGCATAACGCAGCAATTCATTGGCGTTGTTGCCATTGTGTTCTTCAATAATACTGGCAATCAATTCATTATTCTGATAATAAAACACTTTGCGCAGGGTGTTTTTATCAAAAACGGTATAAATGATCGAAAAAATTTCGTCATCGGATAAGATGTAATACGCCAAATCGTATGTTGAACCGTTTTCCAGCGTTCCGGTTTTGTTGACAGGATCAAACCATTCATTTTGTGAAGTACTTTGAATATACTGTTGTATTTCTTCGATGACAGTATCGTCTGTCTGTGCAAAACTGTTGAGTACAAACAAACTGAAAACAAGATTTAAGATGATTTTTTTCATTGATTATTTAATTTAATACGTTCTGTACGATTAGCTAATTTCCAGGTGGTTACAAAAATAAGTTGCATTCGTTTCAACATTTGGTCAAAGTCGATTTTGTCCACGGTGTCGGTCGGTTTGTGATAATCTGCGTGTTCACCGCTGTAATAAAAAATAACCGGTATGCCGAATTTGGCAAAGTTGTAATGATCAGATCGGTAAAAAATCATTTCCGGATG
>DATGMY010000260.1:0-7228 GCA_035307005.1 Flavobacterium sp.
CTAAAATTATTGACGTAACTGGCGAAACTCCAGTGGAAATCAAAGGATATGTTCCGGAACGTTCAGTGGTAATTCCCGGATCTTACACCAAAAAATTCCCGGCAGGAGAATATCAGGTTCCCTGCGCATTGATCATTGGAAAACGCAAAGAAAGTACCGATAAAAAGACTTCCCTAAACGATGCGTTGCGTGAACATAACGTAGCGGTATAAGCTTCTAAATATTAAAAAAACCAATAGAGGTCATCAGATAATTACATATTTTTAAACTTTGTAAAGCCCTTTAACACAACGTTTGTCATTCCGTAGGAATCTTATCAGTGCCGGTAAAGATGCTTACAGCATGACAAACATAATGCTAATTTTAAAAACACTATTGATTTACAGCGTTGTTTCAATATATATATGAATTTAAGTTATGACCTCTATAAAATAATTTTCCGTATCAAGTACGTTTTTTCGTTACAGAAAAAACTAAACGTGCAAAGCTCTGTTTTCGGTAGCGGCTAAAGCAGCTTCTTTGATAGCTTCGGCAAACGTTGGATGTGCGTGTGACATACGAGCGATGTCTTCGGCAGACGCTCTGTATTCCATGGCTACTACAGCTTCGGCAATTAAATCCGCAGCACGGGCACCAACGATATGGAAACCTAAAATTTCATCGGTATTTTTATCCGCAAGAATCTTAACAAACCCGTCTAAATCAGACGAAGCACGAGAACGACCCAATGCTCTGAAAGGGAATTGACCTACTTTGTATTCTTTATTTTCTGCTTTTAACTGTTCTTCCGTTTTACCAACAGCAGCTACTTCCGGCCACGTATAAACCACTCCCGGAATCAGGTTGTAATCGATATGCGGTTTTTGTCCGGCTAACTGTTCTGCAACCAAAACACCTTCTTCTTCTGCTTTGTGAGCCAACATCGCACCGCGAACCACATCTCCGATAGCGTAGATATTAGAAGCAGTAGTTTGTAAATGATCATTTACTTCAATTTGACCTCTTTCGGTTAGTTTAACTCCGGCTTTTTCAGCACTCAAACCATCGGTATAAGGACGGCGTCCTACGGAAACTAAAGCGTAATCTCCTTCTAAAGAAATCACTTCATCTTTAGCGTTCAAAGCTTCCACCAAAACAGTTTCGCCCTGACGATCTACTTTCTGAACTTTGTGGGAAGTATAGAATTTCATTCCGGCTTTTTTCAGTACTTTGTTCAATTCTTTAGAAACAGCATTATCCATAGTTGGTAATACGCGGTCAGCATATTCCACAACCGAAACCTGAGCACCTAAACGCAAATAAACCTGACCTAATTCCAGTCCGATCACTCCACCACCAATGATGATTAAATGTTTCGGTATTTCTTTCAGACTCAACGCTTCTGTTGAAGTAATCACGCGTTCTTTGTCAATTGAAATAAAGGGTAGGGTAGAAGGTTTGGAACCTGTCGCAATAATGGTGTTTTTTGCAGAAATTTGTTCTGCGGAACCATCGTTTTTGGTTACGTTGATAGTAGTTGCATTTTCAAAAGATCCCATTCCTTCAAAAACAGTGATGTTGTTTTTGTCCATCAGGAATTTTACGCCGCCACATGTTTGGTCAACGATTGTTTGTTTGCGGGCAATCATTTTTTCCAAATCGATTTTTACATCACCCGGCATTTCAATCCCGTGATCTGCAAAATGTTTTATTTCATCTACGTGGTGAGAAGATGCCAATAAAGCTTTTGAAGGAATACAGCCTACATTCAGACATGTTCCTCCCAAGGTTGAATATTTTTCAATGATTGCGGTTTTCATTCCCAATTGTGCGCAGCGGATTGCTGCTACATATCCGCCGGGACCTGACCCGATAACAACTACGTCAAACGAACTCATATTTTAATATTTTTTTGTGTAAAGTTTGTACTCTTGCAAAAGTACGATTTTTTGTTAATGAAATAAAATGAATAAAGACTTAAAATATTGATCTTAAACCTTTATAAACGAATCATATTCTGAGCCAGAGTTTCAATGAATTTTCCGATAGGACCTTTGACCATCAATGCCATCATTGGGTTGAAATCCCCTTCAAAAAACAGTTGAACGTCGGTTTGTTCGGTCGATTTTTCCTCTAATTTAGCAATCAAAGTGAATGGTAATTTACTGCTTGCCGCTCCCAAAATAATTTCGGAATTTGGCGTGGCACTTTTCTTTACCAGTTTGATTTCGGGCATTCCCTTTAAACCAAATTCAAAGCAATTTTCGTCTATCACTTCAAATTTTGCGATGTTTTCAGGCATCAGTTTTTCAAAGTTCTTAATATCAGTCAGTGCTTCAAATAAATAAGCAGCCGGTTTAGAAACAGAAACTTTTGAGCTTTCTAAATTCATATAATTTTTTAGTTTTTATATTAAATGTCCCACTCCGATGGATTTTCGCTCCACTTTGTCAGGGTTGTTAAATCTTCAGAAGATATATAGTTTTTAGCAACTGCTGCTTTTAACAAAGTCGGATAGTTGCTTAGCGTAACCAATTCAATGTTTGCATTTTTAAAGTTTTCAGTGGCTACGTCAAAACCGTAAGTAAAAATAGCTGCCATTCCCAAAATGTTTGCTCCGGATGCGCGTAAAGCATCTACTGCCTGTAAACTGCTTTTCCCTGTGCTTATTAAATCTTCAACTACCACGACGGATTTTCCTTCTTCAAACTGTCCTTCAATCTGATTCTGGCGGCCGTGTTTTTTAGGCTCGGGACGTACGTAAACAAAAGGCAGTTCCAAAGCTTCGGCAACCAATAATCCGATTCCGATAGCACCGGTAGCAACACCTGCAATATAATCGGGTTTACCGAATTTTTCCACAATATTTACGGAAAATTCATTTTTCAGAAATTTTCTTATTTCTGGGAATGAGAGTGTTATGCGGTTGTCGCAATAAATTGGCGATTTCCATCCCGAAGCCCACGTAAAAGGATTTTTAGGATTTAATTTAATTGCGTTTATTTGTAAAAGCAATTCGGCCGTTTTCTGTGCTGTATTGTCATTAAAAATCATAGTACAAATGTATAAAGTTTTTATTAATGATAAGCCACTTTTTTTAACGAACAAGTTACAAAAAGAAACTGATTTCAAATATTATTTGTTAGACACGGTTGATTTACAAAAGTTGATTGCGCAATATTTTGCCGGTCAGGTCGATTGTGCGCATCTTTATCACGAGGATGAAGAGGCTTTGCTTAATACTTTTAAGGATCGGATCACGGTCAACAAAGCCGGCGGCGGTTTGGTAGAAAATGGAAATGGACAGGTTTTGTTTATCTTCCGGAACGGCAAATGGGATCTTCCCAAAGGCGGTATCGAAAAAAATGAAACAATAGAACAGACTGCGGTGCGGGAAGTGGAAGAAGAAACCAATTGTAAAGATTTAACGATTTCCGAAAAGCTTGAGAAAACCTATCACGTTTTTAAACGTAACGGGGAATACCGTCTTAAAATAACGTTTTGGTTTCGTATGCACACTTCTTATAAAGGCGATTTAAAAGGACAACTTTCAGAAGGTATCGAGAAAGTGGTTTGGGTAGATAAAAAGGATATTCCGGTGCTGTTGGAAAATTCTTATCAAAACATCAAATTACTTTTTGAAAAAGCATAAATAAAAAAACAGTACAAACACGAATGTTTGTACTGTTTTATTTTTCTTTGACCGAAAATTACTTAGTTGCTTTAACAGTAACAGTCAGTTTAATATTATCGCTGATAACTTTATCTCCGGCTAAATCTTTAACCACAGAACCGGAATTGTAGTTTACATTCCATTTTGTTCTGTCAATTTCAAATTCATCAGAGTTGATTACTACTTCGTTTTCAGTAATAGTAACAGTAGCCGGGAATTTGATGTTATGAGTTGTTCCTTTAATTGTAAGGTTTCCTTCAACCATGTGTTGACCGTTTTCTTCAGCTACATTTGTTACTTCAAAAGAAGAAGTAGGGAATTGAGAAACGTTAAAGAAATGATCTGCATTTTCAGCAGTAGCTCCTTTTAAGTGTCCTTCTAAGTTACCTTTCATTTCAGCATCGGTAAGATCTGTAACAGTAATAGAGTTCATATCAACAATAAATCTACCACCTGTCATCACATTATCAGTTATAAAAACTTCTCCTCCCTGAACAGAAATTGTTCCTGTGTGCTGGCTGCCTGATAATTTACTTCCAATCCAGTCGATTTTGGATTCATCAGCATTTACTCTATACGACACTGCGTCTGTAGTTTGTTCTGTAGCTTCAGCAGCTTCATTAGTCTCAACTGCTGAATTTTCTTTTTTACAAGCTGTAAATGATAAAGCTGCGAAAGCAACTATAGCTAATACATTTTTTTTCATAATATAACGATTATATATTTTTATGGTGCAAATATATCATAAAAAATCATTAGTAAAAACGTGAATACATAGAAAGCACAATTTCTTAATCCAGATTAAGATAAACGGTCTGACAATTTGTCCTTTTTAAAACATTGGCTTCGATTTTGTTTCATAGCCACAATAAAACAATACAAATTATGGCAAGTGAAGAAATAAAGGATAAAGATACCCAGCAGCAAATCAATGAAAACCGTGAAGAAATCAATGAACAGTCAGAAGTAATCGAAAATGAAGAGGTCAATGAGAACATTGATTTAGAAGAACAATTAGCCAGTGAAAAAGACCGTAACTTACGTTTGTTTGCTGAATTTGAGAACTTTAGAAAAAGAACAGCTCGTGAACGATTGGAGTTGTTTTCTACGGCAAACGAGGATTTGATGAAAGTGCTTCTTCCGATATTAGATGATTTTGACAGAGCCATTGCACAAATGGAAACCTTAGGAGCAAGCGAACACCTGACAGGTTTTAACCTGATCTCCCAAAAATTACGTGACAATTTGTCGTCAAAAGGATTGGCTTTGGTCGAAATAAATAAAGGCGATGTCTTTGATGCCGATATTTCTGAAGCCGTTACTCAAATTCCGGCAGGCGATGAAATGAAAGGAAAAGTAGTTGATGTCATTGAAAAAGGCTACAAATTAGGGGAGAAAGTCATTCGATTTCCAAAAGTAGTCATTGGACAATAAAAGAGGAACGATGAAAAAAGATTATTACGAAATATTAGGCATTGACAAAAGTGCCGATGCCGCAGCAATTAAAAAAGCGTATCGCAAAAAAGCCATAGAATTTCATCCCGATAAAAATCCGGGAGATAAAGATGCCGAAGAAAATTTTAAACTGGCGGCAGAAGCCTACGAAGTTTTAAGTGATCCGGATAAAAAAGCCCGTTACGACCAATACGGTCATGCGGCTTTTGAAGGTGCGGGTGGCTATGGTGGCGGTTTCAACAATATGGAAGACATCTTCAGTCAGTTTGGAGACATCTTCGGAAGTGCTTTTGGCGGCGGATTTGGCGGTTTCAGCGGATTTGGCGGCGGTGGTCAACGTCGTGTAAAAGGTTCAAACCTGCGGATTAAAGTAAAGCTTACTCTGGAAGATATTGCCAACGGCGTTGAGAAAAAAGTCAAAGTAAAGCGTAAAGTAAAGGCTGCGGGTGTTACTTATCAAACGTGTAGCACTTGTAACGGTAGTGGTCAGGTAATGCGCGTTCAAAATACCATTTTGGGACGTATGCAGACTTCATCTCCTTGTCCTTCCTGTCACGGATCCGGACAGGTTTTAAATCACAAACCCGAAGGAGCCGATGCCGAAGGTATGGTAACAACGGAAGAAACCGTATCGATTAAAATTCCTGCCGGTGTATCGGATGGAATTCAGTTAAAAGTATCGGGAAAAGGAAACGAAGCTCCGGGTGCAAACAGCATTTCAGGAGACCTGATCGTAGCTATTGAAGAAACAGAACACGAATTTTTTAAACGCGAAGGAGAAAATATTCATTTCGATTTGTATCTGAGTATTTCCGAAGCAGTTTTGGGCGGATCTAAAGATGTTGATACGTTGACAGGTAAAGTTCGTATTAAATTAGAAGAGGGAATACAGTCCGGAAAAATCCTTAGATTAAAAGGGAAAGGTCTCCCAAGTCTGCAAGGATACGGAAACGGAGACTTCCTGATTCACATCAATGTATGGACACCAAAAAAACTTACAAAGGAGCAAAAAGAATTCTTTGAAAAGATGAAAGAGGATCAAAATTTTGTACCACATCCACAAAAAGGAGATAAAAGTTTTTTTGAAAAAGTTAAGGAAATGTTTTCATAAGTAAAAAAAATATATAACTTTGCATTACACTTATAAAACGGTGGATTTTCTTTTTCATAGCAATTTTTCCCATCCTTGTGTACACAAGGATGGGTTTTTTTTAGGTACTTTGTAAAAAAAATAATCAGGCAAACATAATAATGAATCATTCGATACTTGAAGTTAAAAACATTGTAAAAAGATACGGTTCCAAAACAGCGTTAAACAACGTTTCTTTGGCAATTCCAAAAGGAAGTGTCTTTGGGTTGCTCGGACCCAACGGAGCCGGGAAAACATCTCTCATCCGAATCATCAACCAAATCACATTTCCCGATCAGGGCGAAATTTTTCTCGACGGCGAAAAACTGCAACCGCATCACGTGAGGCATATTGGTTATATGCCTGAAGAACGCGGATTGTACAAAACAATGAAAGTAGGAGAGCAAGCTTTGTATTTGGCACAATTAAAAGGAATTTCCAAACAGGAAGCCAAAAAACAATTGCAATACTGGTTTGAAAAATTTGAAATTACCGATTGGTGGGATAAAAAAATCCACGAACTTTCAAAAGGGATGGCACAAAAGATCCAGTTCATCGTAACGGTATTGCACCAACCCAAACTGTTGATTTTTGACGAGCCCTTTTCGGGTTTTGATCCGGTAAATGCCAACATCATCAAAGATGAAATTTTAGAACTCAAAAGGCAAGGGGCAACCGTGATCTTTTCAACTCACAGAATGGAAAGCGTCGAAGAAATGTGTGATGAAATCGCATTGATTCACAATTCCAATAAATTACTCGACGGAAGTCTGATTGATATTAAAAAGCAATACCGCTCCAATACGTTTGATGTGGGAATTATCGTTTCGGATCCACAAGAATTAATGCGCAATTTAAAAGAAAAATACGAACTGAACCATACAACTTTTAAATCTTTGGATGAGGAGTTGCAATTTTCAGCATCTTTAGGAAAACATTCGACCAATGAATTATTGCAGGATTTGCTTCCATACGGTCAACTCACACATTTT
>DATGMY010000261.1:0-2787 GCA_035307005.1 Flavobacterium sp.
TGTGGCGTTTGTATGCTGATGACAACGGTGTAAACATTACAGATGAAGAACCGACGAAGGAAATGTATAAATCGTTGCACAAAACCATTAAAAAAGCCACCGAAGATATCGAACACTTTTCGTTCAATACATCAGTTTCGCAATTTATGATTTGTGTAAACGAATTGTCGCAACAGAAATGCCATCACAGAGCCATTTTAGAGCCTTTAGCTGTGTTGATTTCACCTTATGCGCCGCATATTGCAGAAGAATTATGGAGCTTGTTAGGACACGAAGGTTCAATATCGAAAGTGCCGTTCCCGAAATTTGAAGAAAAACATTTGGTGGAAAGTTCTAAAGAATATCCGGTTTCGTTCAACGGAAAAATGCGTTTTAAAATTGAATTGCCTTTAGATTTAACCGCAGAACAAATTGAGGAAATCATTATGGCAGATGAGCGTACCCAAGCACAGTTACAAGGGAGAATTCCTAAAAAAGTAATCATTGTTCCTGGTAAAATCATCAATTTAGCGGGATTTTAATCATATAAAAAGTCACTCATTTGAGTGACTTTTTTGTTTAACGATAAACGCTTTTGATAAAAAGTTTCTTTTGTTGATTAGTTACTGCCAAATAATCCGGGAATGATTTTAGGGTAAAATATTCTTTTAAAATCATCGCCATATTTCTCTGTAAAAAGAGTTTCTTTATTTTTTAAATCGTCCTGTTGGTGAGCGATTTTATTTAAAAGTTCTTGTCTTTCTTTAAAAAGGGCTACTGCCTGTTCTTTCGTTTCAAACTTTGTTTTATTCAGATTTTGTACTAACCATTCCGTAAATTGTTGAGGGTTTTCAGGTACATCTACTCCATTGAGCAAGGAGTGAAACTGCGCATCGGTTTGTTTGTATTTCAGGTATTCTTTTGAACTGTAAAAAGCAATCGCCTCTTTTTCAAATGCCAGATAAGAAGCGTCTTTAAGCATCATTTCTTCATTCGTTGGTTTCTTTTTGTTTTCTGCCGGTACATAATCTAACGGAAGCATATCCGCAGTTTTAAGTTCTCCGAAATAGCCACCAAAAAACACATCGTGTGTACTTTGCATATTTCCTTTATTGTCCAACAGAACCCTCTGCTTTTGAAAATACAAAGATGATTGTTGTTCTGTTTCGGTATTAAAAACCGTAAAAGGCACTTCTTCCTCTGTATATTCTGTTATTAAATCGGGATTTAATACCTTATCGTTTAGAATAGTTGAAAGAGTTTTTTTATTAATTACCGGTTTTTTGCGTACGGGTTTTTTCTTAAGTGTCAGTTGATAACCATCGGAGATTTTGTTAACTTCAAAATATTCGTCAGGATCAATTTTGAAACCATTGACCGCAAGAAAAAAAGTTCCGTCTTCTAAATGTTCTTCTGCCAGCTTATAAAAAAAGTTGACTGCTCCTTCTTCATAGACTTTCTGCCGGTTTTTAAGGATCTTGTTTTTTCCTTTGTTTGTATCCCGGTAATGAATATATCCCAGAAACTGATTGGTGGAATATGCTTTAGGATCCAAGGTAAGATAACGGAACTGAACTTCAAAATGATCTAAATGAAAAGACAGTTCGTAAGCCAGGTTTTTGTTGTCCACTTTAATGGGTTGGTCGGCATAGGCGTGTAATGTATAAGTGTTTTTATCGTAATAAAAGTGCAGGTTTTGTTCGTTGAGAATTTGTGCTTTTTTTGCATTGGGCGTATTACCCAGGAAAAAATACCGGAAAGCTTTCAGCATTTCTTTTCTCGAAAATGGCGACTGGTCTATAATCAATTCTTTCATTTCGTTTTCTTCCAGCTTCAAAGCAATTTTTAACTGTTGCTGAGGTTTTGGTTCCTCGATTAAAAAATATTCATATCCAAAAACACTAAATATCAACGAGCTTTTATTGCCGGATGGAATACTGATCTGAAAAGTTCCGTCAACAGCTGTTAAAGTGCCCACAGTAGAATTGTCAAAAAACACCGAAACATCCGAAAGAGGTTGTTGTGTTTTTTCATCTACCACAATTCCCGAGATTGTTTGTGCCTTGCCGGAAAAGACCAACAAAAGAAAAATAATACTTAAAGCTTTCATACTAATTATAATAAAGTCCTAAAATAGATGATTTTATTGACAGAATAAGAAATATGAATATACGTACTTTTCCCTATCTTTACAACAACTATTTTCTTTTAGAAAAACATGAAAAAAACAGAAATACAGCAACGCTTACAAGATATATCGACCAACTTTGATAAAGAAAACTTTATTTACGATTTTCTTTTATCTTTTGGTTTGTCAAAAACTACGATAACACGCCTGAAAAAAGGTGATTACAACCTTTCTAAAAATCAAGGAGAACTTTTTTACAAAGGCAAAATATTCTTTAAAAGTCTTGCTGAAGGAAGTTTAATTGATACTATTGACGAACTTTCAAAAGACGAGAAAATCCTGAGGCAAAAACCACGTTTTATTGTGGTTACAGATTTTGAACATTTTTTTGCCACCGATACCAAACTTAAAACCAACAAGGAATTTACGCTGGACGAATTAGAGGAGTACACCGATTTCTTTTTGCCACTTTCGGGTGCGGAAATTTACCGCGTGCATAACAACAATGAATTAGACCGAAATGCAGCGTATAAATTAGGCGAATTGTACGATATTTTGGTAACCGATAATCCCGATTGGGTCGCAAAAGGCAGTCATCAGTTAAACATCTTTTTATCGCGGTTGTTGTTTTGTTTCTTTGCCGAAGACACCGGAATATTCGAAATTAAAAATTTGTTTAC
>DATGMY010000262.1:0-3458 GCA_035307005.1 Flavobacterium sp.
TCACAAGCTTCGTCTAACATTTGATATACATTTTCAAAACCTTGGTCGCCACCGTAATATGGATCGGGCACTTCCATGTTTTTGTCGGGATGGATTTCGTTCAGAATCAGTTGTACTTTTTCGATCGCTTTTTCATCAGGAGCCAGTCGGCATACATTTTTATAATTGCTTTGATCCATCACGTAAATGTGGTCAAACCGGTCAAAATCTTCCGGTAAAAATACTCTTGCGCATTGATCGGTCAAATCAATGCCGTATTTTTTGGCGATTGCAATCGAGCGTTGATCGGGCAAGCTTCCTGAGTGCCAGGCACCTGTTCCGGCTGAATCTACAAAAACTGTTTTGCGGTTTATTTTTGATTTCAAAATACCTTCAGCCAAAGGTGATCTGCAGATATTGCCCAAGCAAACCATTAAAATCCTGGTCATTACATAGAGAGTTTTTTGTTGATTTCTTCGAAATAATTTTTAAATTCTTTATCTGTTTCCAAAAGATTATCTACTGTTTTACAGGCATGCAGCACCGTAGCATGATCGCGTTTTCCAATTTGAGAACCAATGTTTGCCAACGATGATTTGGTGTATTTTTTTGCAAAAAACATTGCTAACTGACGCGCCTGAACAATATTTCGTTTGCGGGATTTGGAACAAAGTGTTTCAATGTCTAAATCAAAATAATCTGAAACAATCTTTTGAATATAATCAATGGAAATCTCTTTGCGTACGTTTTTGACAAATTTGTCAATGACTTGTTTTGCCAGATCTACCGTAATTTCTTTTTTGTTGAACGACGATTGTGCAATTAAAGAAATAATAGCTCCTTCTAATTCGCGAATGTTGGTTTTTACATTTTTTCCTACATATTCTATCACATTGTCCGACATTTCAACACCGTCGCAATACAGGATATTTTTGAGGATATTTACACGGGTTTCAAAATCCGGATGCATAATTTCAGCGGACAATCCCCATTTAAAACGTGACAACAACCGTTGCTCAATATCCTGAATATCTACCGGAGCTTTGTCGGAAGTCAGAATAACCTGTTTTCCATTTTGATGCAGATAGTTGAAAATATGGAAAAAGACGTCCTGCGTTCCTGATTTTCCGGATAAAAACTGAATATCATCCACAATCAACACATCAATCAATTGATAGAAATAGATAAAATCGTGACGGGTTTGTTTGCGAACAGAATCTACATATTGCTGTGTAAAAACTTCTGCAGAAATATAGAGCACCGTTTTTTCAGGATGTTTTTCTTTGATTTCCACACCGATAGCATGAGCTAAATGCGTTTTTCCCAAACCAACTCCACCATAAATCAATAATGGATTAAAGGCTGTTCCGCCTGGTTTGTTTGCAACTGCCATACCTGCGCTGCGCGCCAACCGATTGGATTCTCCTTCCAAAAAATTGTCGAAACTATAATTAGAATTGAGTTGAGAATCAATTTTTACGTTGCGGATTCCCGGAATTACAAATGGATTTCTCAGTTCAGGATTTTTTTGCTGAACCGGTACATCCAGTTCTTGCGTTTTAACAGCTTCTCTTAAAGTGCTGGGTAATTGTTGGGTACGAGGCTGTTTGTTTCCTGAAGTATTTTCTTCCTTAATTTTATATACTAACTTTGCTTCGGAACCAAGTTCTTTTGTTAATGCGGTTTTTAATACCTTTACGTAATGTTCTTCTATCCATTCGTAGAAGAATTTACTTGGAACTTGAATATACAAAGCGTTTTCCGTAAGCTCAATGGCCTCAATAGGTTCAAACCAGGTCTTGAAAGCCTGGTCGCCAATGTTGTCTTTTATAAATTGAAGACAGCGATTCCAAACAGATATTGCGGTTTCTTGTGTATAATCAAGCATTCTTAATGAGATAATAGTGTTAAATAATATGAGTTTTAAAGAGTTATCAAAAACTCATTTTCAGTTACAAATATTGTGAATAAAATCGATCAAAAAAAATGATTTTGCTATTTGATTTTTGGAAATAATATTGTAAGTAGCTTTTTATTTGAAATAGAAAATTTTTAAACGTTATTTTTATGAGTGAGCATCAGATGAAGATCAGGGTTCGATATGCCGAAACAGACCAAATGGGAGTGGTTTATCACGGAAATTATGCACAATATTTTGAAATAGGTCGTGTGGAATGGCTTAGAAACAAAGGGGTTTCGTATAAAGAGCTCGAAAAAAGCGGTATTATGCTTCCGGTAGTTTCACTTTCTATGAATTATAAAAGACCGGCATTTTATGATGAAGAGCTGACCATTGTTACCCGACTGAAATATTTAGGTGGAGCCAAGATCGAATTTGATTATGAAATTCTCAATGCCCAGGCAGAGTTGTTAACAACCGCACATGCTGTTTTGGTTTTTGTGGATATGAAAACCAAACGTCCGACTCAGGTTCCGGAGTTTTTAGAGCAGTTGATTCATCCATAATATATGTTAAAGGATGTCTAATGTTTTGAGATTTGAAAAGAAAAAACGAAATTTAGTATAAAATTGAACTATGAAAACGTTTTTTCTTTTTGCCTTTATATTATTCTCCGGTTTGTTGTGGGCACAAAATCCGGTAGTTTTAAAAGTACGTTTGCATCAGTCCGATAAAGAATCTCAGATTTCGTTTCAAAAAAATGAAGAAGCTGTGATTAAAATCGGACAAAATGAATATAGAAACATTGATGTAAAACTCAATGACGTATTGTCTTTCTTTGTTAATAACGAATTGATAGAGCACATTGAAATTTCTCAAAATATCATCGATAGAAAAAGTTTGAATCTTGTGATTACGGGTTCAGAGGTTTTGGATGAACTGGAAATCGAATATACCGATCTCAATGCCATGCTGGGAATGAAAGGAGAGCGTTATACCCGGGCAGAACGTGCGGTAATGAAGGATAATCAGCTTACAGATTCTGATGCTATTGAGGCAAATGTCAAGCTCGATGGTTTAATCAATAAAATTACCGGCAGGGCAAAGTTGAATAAAAAGGTATTGGAAATGGAAAAAGAACTGGTGTCTGCCATACGTTTTTTAGAGGTTTATCCGGAAGATTATCTGTTTGAAAATTATAAGCTTCCTAAAGACAAAGCACCGTATTTTGCCTTGCAAATGGTTCCTTTTATTAATGCAAATACTAAAATAGACAGTCCTGAATTTAAAGAATTGATGGAACAGCAGTTATTACATTTTGATTATGAAGATTAATCTTCTTTTTCCTTGATGGAAACCTCAAAAAGCTGGTCAAACGCATTGAAAATTTCTTCTTTTTGTGTCAGTCGGCAAGAAATTTCAATCAGGCAGTCGAGTTCAAGTTTTTGATTAACAATATGGATATTTTTTTCTTTGATGACACGCATCACTTTGTTCATATTCTTGTAATCAAAGTGAATAAGAAAATGTACATCAATAGTTTTTTCGATGATATCGGCTTGTTCCAATGCCATTTGTG
>DATGMY010000263.1:0-3019 GCA_035307005.1 Flavobacterium sp.
CAATACAAAGCTTTGTGTGCTTTTATTTACGATAAATTTGCGCTTGAAAACGAACAATTTCAATGGATTGAAACCGATCAGAATTACGGTTTGAACGATGTTTTTTACGAGGCAAAAGGACGTTATAATCTGTTTTATACGTGCAACACCTGGGCAAACGATGCCTTAAAATCGGCAAAGCTGAAAGCAAGCCTTTTTACGCTTTGGGACAAAGGAATTTTTTATCATTATACTAAAAAGAATTGATTATGCTGAAAGATAAATTAAAATCCATATTCACATTGTTTAAAGTTTCCGTTATGGAATTTTTAGACGACAATTGTATGAAATTCAGTGCATCGTTGTCTTATTACACTGTATTTTCCATTCCACCTTTAGCCATACTGATTATTTCTTCGGCAGGTTATTTTTTCGGAGAAGAAGCCGTCAGCGGAGAACTTTTTGCACAGATTCAGAATCTGGTAGGCGACAATGCGGCATTGCAGATACAGGAAGCTATTAAAAGCATTAAACTCTCTGATAATATGAGCATTGCAACAATTATCGGATTTGTGATGCTTCTGTTTTCTGCTTCCGGGATTTTTGCGGAAATTCAAAGTTCCATCAACTACATTTGGGAGCTGAAACCTAAACCCAAAAAAGGATTAATTCGTATGGTTATCAACCGATTGCTGTCTTTTTCGATGATTGGCGTGCTGGGTTTTATCCTTTTGGTCAGTTTGATTGTGAATACGCTTGTTAATTATTTATACGATTACCTGATTGATTTGTTTCACAACGATATTGTTTTCCTTGTATCTTGGGTAAATACTGCTGTAGTTTTGGTTATCGTAACTCTTATTTTTGGTTTCATTTTCAAGACATTACCCGATGGAAAGCTCGGTTGGAAAGAAACCATCGTGGGCTCGTTGTTTACTGCGGTCTTGTTTATGATTGGAAAATGGGGCATCGGTTTATATCTGGGAAATTCTTCAAAAATGGATTTATACGGAGCTGCCGGTTCTGTTCTGGTTATTTTGGTCTGGGTCTATTATTCGGCGATTATCCTTTATTTTGGGGCAGTTTTTACCAAAAATTACTCTGAAATGTACGGAAAACCCATCCAACCCAATGATTATACCGTACGTGTGATTTTGAAAGAAGAAGAGGTTGAATTTGCCAAAACCGATGATGAAATCGAAAAAAAATTTGATACATAGCAAAACTTGAAAAAATGCTTAATTTGTTGTAAATTAGCAACACTTTTTGAAATCTACTTATGCAACAAAACACGCAATATACAGAAGATAACATACGTTCGTTAGACTGGAAAGAACACATTCGGATGCGTCCCGGAATGTACATTGGAAAATTAGGCGACGGTTCTTCTCCCGACGACGGTATTTACATTCTGATTAAAGAAGTTATCGACAACAGTATCGATGAATTTGTTATGGGAACGGGCAAAACCATTGAAGTAACCGTGCGTGACAAAACCGTGACCGTACGTGATTACGGACGCGGTATTCCGTTGGGCAAAGTGGTCGATGTGGTTTCCAAAATGAATACAGGCGGAAAATACGATTCCAAAGCGTTTAAAAAATCGGTGGGATTAAACGGAGTCGGGACTAAGGCAGTCAATGCGTTGTCTCATTTTTTCAAAGTAGAATCCGTTCGGGACAATCAGTTGAAAGCCGCCGAATTTTCTGCCGGAAATCTGGTTCAGGAAGAAAATTTGACCGAAACCAACAGAAGACGCGGAACCAAAGTTTCTTTTGTGGCTGATGAAACCATTTTCAAAAATTACAAATACCGCAAAGAATACATCGAGCGGATGCTCAAAAATTATTGTTACCTCAATACAGGTCTGACGATTATTTTTAACGGCGAAAAGTTTTTCTCTGAAAATGGTCTGAAAGATTTATTGGAAGAAAACATTACTTCCGACGACCAGATTTACCCTATCATTCATCTGAAAGGACACGATATTGAGGTGGCACTCACGCACAGTAAAACACAATATTCCGAAGAATATTATTCGTTTGTAAACGGTCAGAATACCACGCAGGGAGGAACGCATTTAGCGGCATTTCGTGAAGCAGTGGTTCGTACGGTAAAAGAGTTTTATAATAAAAACTTTGAAGCTGCCGATGTCCGAAAATCCATTGTGGCAGCTATTTCCATCAAAGTAGAAGAGCCTGTTTTTGAATCACAGACCAAAACCAAGCTCGGTTCTACCGATATGGGACCTAATTCGCCCACGGTTCGTACGTATATCAACGATTTTGTAAAGACCAATTTAGACAATTTTCTGCATAAAAACCCGGAAGTTGCCGATGCCCTGCAGCGTAAAATTTTACAGGCAGAACGAGAGCGTAAAGAGCTTTCGGGCATTCGGAAATTAGCAAAAGAACGTGCCAAAAAAGCGAGTTTGCACAACAAAAAACTCAGAGATTGCCGCATTCATCTGACCGATGTAAAAAACCCGAGATATTTGGAAAGCACTTTGTTCATTACCGAGGGAAATTCCGCATCGGGTTCCATCACAAAATCGCGGGACGTCAATACACAGGCAGTTTTCAGTCTTCGGGGTAAACCTTTGAATACCTATGGAATGTCGAAAAAAATTGTGTATGAGAATGAGGAATTCAACTTGTTGCAGGCTGCTTTGAACATTGAAGAAGATATGGGCGATTTGCGTTACAACAACATTGTACTGGCAACCGATGCCGATGTCGATGGAATGCACATTCGCTTGCTGATGATTACGTTTTTTCTTCAATTTTTCCCTGAATTAATCAAAGAAGGGCATTTGTATATTTTACAAACGCCTTTGTTTCGGGTGCGGAATAAAAAGAAAACGATTTACTGTTATTCCGATGAAGAACGTATTGTCGCAATTGAAGAGCTAAAGCCCAAACCTGAAATAACCCGATTCAAAGGATTGGGAGAAATTTCGCCCGATGAATTTAAGAATTTTATTGGAGAAGACATACGTTTAGACCCCGTAATGATTGACAAATCTATGTCGATTGAACAA
>DATGMY010000264.1:0-3210 GCA_035307005.1 Flavobacterium sp.
AAATTTTTGATTGCCTCCTCTTTTTTACTTTGTTTTAATAGTATAATTCCATACATTGTATAAGAAAAGCTTTCATTCGGATATAACTCAATACAAAGTTTTACAATTTCACTTGATTCATCTATCATATTATTCTTTAGGAGATTATTTGCGTATAAGGTTAATTCAGTAACTTCTAAATTATAATTAGATTTTTGACCTTTTTTATGTTCTGTTTTAATTAATTCAATACTCTCTTTAAAGGATTTTCCTTCAATGAGATTAGCTAACGAATTGGAATTTAGTAATTGTTCCTTTATTTTTTGTTCTTTTAATGTTTCTACATTATATTTTATTCTTTCTTCGTCAGAAACCTTAGTTGTATCTATTTTATATCTAATAAATTTACCATTTGTTTCATTGTTTTTTATAAACTGGGTACCAAAAATTTGAGGTTCATCTTTTCTCATTAAATCTCTGTCAATAGCTGCTGCAAGTAGCCATTTATCTATTGTTGGGTCTAATTCTACAGCTTTTTTCATATGTTTAACAGCCATAGAAGAAGCAATTGTATCATTACCATGTTGAAAAATCATAGCAGAATTATAGTAATCCTTTGCTGTAACTATTTCCCCTCTTTTTATCATTTCAAAGACTTTTTCTCTTCTTTCCTCATCTTCTTTATAGAGTATTGACCAGTCAATTTCTTCTAATTTCCTTGAGCTTTGATCGGCATTATACATTTTTTGCAACTTGATATTATCTTGTTGTGCAAAAATAGAATGAGGGAAAAATAATATTAAAAAAACTATAACTTTAAAAATTTGCATAATTTAATTTTTTGGTTTTCAGCACAACTTTCAGCTAACAAGGAAATAAATGCAACGTAAAAAGTAAGGACAAGGAATGTTTTTGCCCATTTATGAGAAATCATTCGTTTGTCCCTTTGACTCCTATTTGACTCCTATTAGATCATTATTTTCTTCGTACTAAAGGATGATTCAGTGCTCCGACTTCATTCCTGATAACTTCATATTCTTCTAAACGCTCAAATAATTTTGACAAAGAGGGAATATTATATGTTCTGGTGTCAAAGCTTGGGTCTATTTTCCTGATATTTGCCCCCACTGTTGAAATATGAGCAATTTCATTCTCATCTGTGGAAATGTCAAACGCTTTCGAAATTGTTTCGCTGTCTTTTTCTGACAGAAAACTTTTCTTTTTTGTAGTTCTTTTAGTGGTTTTTCCGGGTTTGTCCTGAGTAATATCTGGTTTGCTTTGCGCTTTTTGTTTTGTTTCTTTTATCTCTGTCAATTTTGGGGTGATATTTTCTGTATAAGTAAATATATCACAAGACTGGACAAAAGATTCCGGTGTTTTTTTCTCTCCAATTCCCATAACAAATAGCCCTTCTTCCCGAATTCGTTTTGCTAAACCTGTATAATCGCTGTCACTTGAAACAATACAAAACCCTTCTACATTCTTACTGTGCAAAATATCCATTGCATCAATAATCAAAGCTCCATCTGTTGAGTTTTTGCCGGAAGTATAGGAAAACTTTTGGATTGGGTTTATCGAATGTTGGTTGATCAGGGTTTTCCAGGAATTCATAACCTGCGAAGTCCAGTCGCCGTATATTCTTCTGATTGTTGCCTTTCCGTATTTAGATACTTCTTCAATAGTTTCTTTTAATAATTTTGCCTGTGCATTATCCCCATCTATTAAAATGGCAATATTAAATTTTTTTTCACTCATAGTTGTTTGATGGAGTCATTTAATGATTAAAGTAAGACTCGTTTGCCAAAAATTAATTTACCCGAATCCACGTTTGTGTGCGTCCTAATGCCTGAATACCAATATAACCGCGTACATCTAATTTATCAGATCCATTGGGTTTAATGGCACATTTGTATTCTTTGCCCGTTCCGGGATCCATAATGGTTCCACCGGAATAAGACGAACCGTCTTTTTTCAAACCTTTAATAATGGTAAGTCCTTTAAGAGGTTTTCCTTTGTCTGCTCCCGGACATTTGTCGCATTTAGCGTCTTTTTTATCCGTTAAAATCTCAATGATCTTTCCGTAGATTTTTCCGTCTTTTTCAGAAATCTCTACAATGGATTTTGCCTGTCCGGTTTCATCATCAATTGTTTTCCATTTTCCGGTTACGGATTGCGCTTGCATTCCGATGACTGCAAAAAAGGTCAAAACACTTGTTACAAATAGATTTTTCATAATAGCTCATTATTTTATTTGTTACTAAGATATAAATTTTTTCGTTTAGCTACATAAATAGCAGCATTTAATTCAAAACCTAATAACAAAATCATACAATTAATCCAAATATAAATCATAATAACCAAAAGTGTTCCGATAGATCCATACAACTCGTTGTATTGTGCAAACCGCGAAACATATACTCCAAAGCCAACCGATGTAAGCGACATTAAAATCGTTGTAAACACCGAACCATAAGAAATAAAAGACAAATGTTTTGTTTCTTTTGTTCCGAATTTATAAAGTGTGGAAACGGTAAGCAGCATCACTATTACCACAAATAAATTACGTCCCAGATCAGCTAAAAGCCTGCTGTCGGAAAAGTGCATCAATACTTCTACCGTTAAATAGACTGCAACCGAAAGAACCAACATTACACTCAACAAAACAGAAAGAGCCATTGCAATAAAATACTGTCGGAAGAAATTTCTTGAAACCGTTAAATGAATGGAAGATTCAAACCCGCCAATGATGGCATTGACACCGTTTGCCATAAAAATAATCGACATAATAACCCCCGTTGATAATAAACTGCGATAAGAATTGTTCATAATATCGAGTAAAATCGATTCGATGGCACCGTAAGTATCCGGCGGAACATTCTCTTCTACAAACGAAAGAAAGCTTTCCTGAAAATTATCAATAGGTATATAAGGAATCAAGTTCAACAAAAAAAGTGCAAACGGAAACAATGCCATAAAAAAACTGAACGCAATGGAGCCGGCTTTGTAATTGAACGCACCTTTGATGATTCCCGTAATGTAAATCCGTAACAGTTCATATAAAGTCAAACCTTCTAAACCGGGCATTTTTGTCCGCATAGAAAACTTTATAAGCCTGCCTATTACCGGCATTTTTGTTATTTTAAATGGTGTTTTCCCCAAAATTATTTATAAAACCGCTTTTAAACTTAAATCCATATTATAGACCGAATGTGTCAGTGCACCGCTTGATAT
>DATGMY010000265.1:0-3397 GCA_035307005.1 Flavobacterium sp.
GTTCGAGTCTTCCTTTTTCGGACTTAAATACTGATAACTTAATTGATACGAAAACCGCTGATTTGTTGCTATTTCCAATTGATGGTTCCATCTCAAATGTACCCCACGCATGGTTTGTTCGCCTAAATTGTGCGGTTGATACGGTTCGTCCGTAGTCCATCGGGTGTAATCTATAAAGTCGCTGATATTTCTCTGAAAGATGCTCGCATGAAATTTTTTATTATGTCGGGTATAATTGATACCTGCTTCGTATTGCCACGCCGCTTCCGGTTTCAAATCGGGATTACCGATATTTCCCGGTCTTTGGTTTACATATAAATCTGTAAACGACGGAATACGCTGACTACTGCCCACACTTACCGACGCTTTCCAATCGGGATGAAACAAATAAGCCACATCCGCTCCGGGATACCACTGAAAACCATAATCACTGTTATAATTCCAGTAAGCTCCGGCATTGACCAAAAGTTTTTCAAAGAAAGTTGTTTTGTATTCCGCAAACCAACCGTGATTGTTTCGGTCGTGTGCTCCCAGGTTTGAACTGTGGATTTCTTCCATACGCATTTCATATCCCAAACCAAATGTTCCAAAATCTGCCTCATAAACCCCGTTTAATTCCATCATCAAAGCATTGGAATAATGCAAAGAGCGTGCAGTACTTAAATCGTGACGATAAAAACGATAATCGTCTTCGTTGTACCGGTTGCTGATGCGTGGTTTTACAGTAATTCGATCCGATAGCTGGTGCTTACTTCCTATGCTCAGCATCAAAGTTTCTACTAATTCATAAGCTTCCAAATCGTGTGGGGCGGCATAATATCCATTCGCTCCAAATTCATTGTCGATATAACCTCCCATCCATTCGACAGAATGTTTTTCATTGAGTGATACATTTCCCTGATACATTGCTTTCAGATTGTCAGAAGCAGTGTTGTAACGTTGTCCGTTATAATCTTCCTTTCCAATTGAAAGCAAATGTTGTACTTTTCCGGTCTGGACTCCTGCTGTTGCCTGCACACCGCCACCTGCGTAAATTCCACTGCCTTCTCTTGGATCTTTGCTTTTAAAGGAACTGCCTGCATAGGCGTGTACTTCCACAAAATCACTCATTGAAGTTTTTGTTACGATGTTTACTGCACCGGTCAAAGCATTAATGCCGTAAATCCGGGCGGCCGGACCTTTTAAAACTTCAATCCGTTCGATGGCTTCCAAAGGAATCGGTAAATTCATAGAATGATGTGCCGTTTGTGCATCGCCCATTTTTACACCATTCCACAAAATCATCGTTTGTTCAAACGATCCACCGTCTATGCTGATATCAGCTTGCGAACCAAAAGGACCGCGCTGGCGGATGTCCACTCCTCCTACATAACTCAATACTTCATTCAAAGAAGAAACAGGCAATTTCTGAATATCTTCTTTTGTAAGAACCTGAACATTTCGGGTTGATTTATGAAAAGGAATCTGAAGACGGTTTTCTTCAATAATAATCTCGTCCAGCTCTTCGTCTGACTCTGTCGAAACCTGGGCAAATCCACCAAAAGAATATGCCAATAAAGCTAAAAAAAGGTATTTATTTTTCATTAAAAAAACTGTTTTAAAAACGGATACAAAATTCGTAACTTTCCGGCACGTTTAAATAGTCCACTTTAAAAACAATGAATAGTCCGGATCATTCTTTTCTTGCTTCTTTTATCAAAATAGATAAACAAAACACCGCTCCTGTTTATATTCAGGTTGCACAGCAAATCATTAATGCCATTCAAAGAGGTATTTTACCTTCGGGAACGGCACTGCCCGGAAGCCGTCCTTTAAGTAAATTATTACACTTGCACCGAAACACGGTTGTAGCTGCTTTTGATGAACTGGCATCGCAAGGCTGGATTGAAATAAAACCCAACAAAGGCAGTTTTGTGGTTCAGCCTCAACGAGCAAAATCTTTTCTACCCGTCGCTGCTCCAACATTGATGTATCCGCAGCAAACAGGTTTCAGCTTTCATCAACCGCATCATCTGACACCGCCTTATGAAACGAGAAAAGCACAATTTTCCTTTAACGACGGACAACCGGATGTCCGGCTGCTTTCGGTTTCCAATCTTTCCCGTTGGTACACCGCTGCCATGAAACGGAAATCGGTTATAAAAAATATTAATTCCCAGGGAACCTCAGTTTATGAAAAGCAATTGTGCAACTATCTCAACGCCACCCGGGGATTTCACATTTCGCCAAAAAACATTCTGACCACACGAAGTACCGATATGAGTTTGTACCTTATTTCTCAATTGCTTCTTCAGCCCGGAGATTTGGTTTTGGTAGGAGCGCCAAGTTATTTTTCAGCGAATATGATTTTCCATCAGGCGGGAGCCCAAATCAGAACAATTCCCGTGGACGAAAACGGATTAGATGTGGAATACATCCGGAAAAACTTTGTAAAAAACAGCATTCGCTGCGTGTATTGCACTCCTCAGCGGCATTATCCCACCACAGCAACCCTGAGTGCCGAACGACGGCTTGAACTCACAACATTGGCGCACGAATATGGTTTTTCCGTTATTGAAGATGATTTTGACTATGATTTTCAATACGATACTTTTCCGATGATGCCAATGGCAACAGCCGACACCAATGGAATGATTATTTATTTGGGACGGTTTGGACAATCCTTACTACCCGCCTTTCAGACTGGTTTTGTTATTGCTCCTGAAAATCTGATTCTTGCTGCAAAAAATTACCGGCAGATGATTGACAAACAAGGCGATTTTATTTTAGAAAACGTTTTGGCCGAAATGATTCACGAAGGAGAAATTCACAGACTTTTAAAGAAATCTGTCAAGACATATAAAAGCCGCCGTGATTTGTTTTGTGAACAACTTAAAAATACTTTTGAAAAACAGATCCAATGGGAAAAACCCAACGGAGGGTTAGCGGTTTGGATCAATTTCATTCCTCCGGTTTCTTTGACCCGGCTTGCAAAAGAAGCACAAAAACAAGATTTAGATCTGCCCAAACACCTGTTGTATCAAAGTCAGGAAATCTGTGGTTTGCGTTTGGGCTTTGGTCATTTAAACGAAGAAGAAATCCCCATCGTGATTTCAAAATTAAAAAAAGCTTATGATGCTGTGATTTGATTTTTATGTAGATGATTCTCCTGAAAAAACTTCTTATCTTTGCACAAACAATTCAAAATGAAAGAAACAATAATTGCACCATCGGTTTTAGCTGCTGATTTTGGTAACTTGCAACGCGACGTTGAAATGATCAACAACAGTGCGGCAGATTGGTTTCACATTGATATTATGGACGGCGTTTTTGTTCCGAATATCTCTTTTGGAATGCCTGTTTTGGCTGCTATTCAGAAACACGCAAAAAAAACAATCGACGTACATCTGATGATTGT
>DATGMY010000266.1:0-15012 GCA_035307005.1 Flavobacterium sp.
TATTTCAAAAAGGGTTGTGCATACAGTCCTGATGCGTGTTCGTCATCTTTTCCGCCAAAATAAAAGCTGTAATTTACAGCAATAGCATTGGTATTAAACTGCTTAAATTTCTCTGTCTTTTTGTTTTGTCCGAAGTAAGAAAAACGGTCGTTGATTAATAAATCTATTCCAACAGACTGATCACGGTCAATAAAATGCTCATAACCTATTTCAATCGACTGATTGACAATAGTATTAAAAATGTTCAATTCTACTTCGTTCAAAGCCTGAGCCTGTACGTTTGCCGTTGCGGTCAATGCGCAAATAGCAATTGCTAATTTTTTCATATTCATTCTAATTTTTGGCAAATATAAAATTTTTATTTTTAATTTCTACCTTTTTCCTCAGGATATAACAACGGCAAAGAATCGCTTTGCCAATATTCTTTGGTGTCGGCGTTTAAGACAGTTAGCTTTCCTGCAAATGCTGCGCCGGTATCTACGTTCCATACATTGGCATAATTCATCGGAGCCGATGCACCAAAACGGGTAACAGGTGTATGACCAACAAAAATTTCTTTATATAACTTCAATCGTTGCGGATAGCGTATGTCGTTTGGGTCGAGGTTGCCTTCGACAGCCATAGCGGTTTCCCACAACGTTCGATCCCACCAAAACATTCCGCGAAAATATTCAAAAGAAACACCTCTTAGATGCGTAAAACCTGCGTGTACAAACAAACGGTTTTCGGTGTCAATATAATATTCTTTTAAATTTTGAAGAAAATCGATGTGTTTTAAAACCGTAACTTCCGACTGGTGTTTATACGCTTGCACGGTCACTTCGCCTCCGTGGAAACGCCACAATTCATTGTCGTCTTCTTTCTGCAACCATTTTAGCAGCATTTCTTCGTGATTTCCCCTCATAAAAATACAATGATGTGTTTGCGACAAAGCAATCAAAAAGTCTAAAACCTGGGGAGATTCGCTCCAGCCATCTACATAGTCGCCTAAAAATACCAAGGTATCATCCGTTGTAATTCGAGCCAATTCCAAAACCTGTTTCAATGCTTTAAAGCCCCCGTGTATGTCGCCAATCACGTACGTATTACCTGTTTTCATGCTGGGTTTCATATTTTAATTTGCGCAAAATACGCATCACTTCTTTAAAAGAGGTGTATAAAAAAGGAAAATCAGAATTTTTAAAGATTTCTTTGTGCTCAATCAGCACCTCTTTAGCGTTGTTGAAACCGTGAAGATAGCACAACATTAAAGAATAACAAAGGTTTTTCAGGTCGTTTTGCTCGGATTCCGACAGCCTTATGTTGTTTCTCAGCTTTTTAAGAACAGTAAGATAATAATTGTAAAGATGATACAAATGACGCTTATCTACTTCGGGTATTTTAAAAATAATTTCCGATGTGATTTTATAGGTCATTTCATCGTTAAAAACAATCTTTTGTACACTAAACGGAATGTATAAGTTGTTTCGTTTAAACGAGAGTTTCACGTATTCGGTAATGACAAATTCATCTTCATTATAGGTAATCGTAACCTCATCCAGTGCCGAATAGAAAATTTTCAATTGTTCATTGATCAGTTCAATATCCACCCGGGAAAGATAGGTCTGATCATTGACCGTTTTTTCGATACCCGCCCAACACAACGTAAAATATTCTTTGAAAACCTGATATTTGGGTTTCATATCCGGATGCTTTTTGGTCATAAAATCCAAGACACTGTCAATAGTACTTTTAAGATTGTTGGCAGATACTTTTAAGATGCTTTCCACCATTTCCGAATTGTCAATTTTTGGGCGAGCGTATTGGGGAAAGGAAATGCTTCCTGTCCGCGAAAAAGCCGTTCCTGCTTCAATAGTATAAATCTTCTTTTTAAAAGAACTTGCTCCGGCATTGGGATAAATAGTTACCAATCCCACCACTTGTCCGTCTTCCAAATGAGGAAACACCACATTTTCATATTGAATCTGTGGCGGATTGTTCAGATAAGCATTGATCAGGTTCTGAATATGGCTGTCGTCATAAAAATCCGTTCCCACAATCAGGTTTTTTTCATCCTCAATACCTACGAGAATGAACGAAAGATTTTCCGGATTGGAATTGGACAACGAACAAACATGCTTTAAAAATTTGCCTTTTCCCTCTAAACTATGTAAGTTTAGCTTTTGTTTCTTATCATAGAAACTGTTCTCGGTATGATGTGCCAGTAAATTCTTAATAAGAAGCCTTTTATTAATCACGATATTTTGTTTTGTCTTAAAATTATAAAAAGAAAATGATAATTCATACTTAAAGACCATTTAAGACAGTGCATTTTAACCATTTGTTAACAAGCTGAAAGAATAAATTTTAATCAATTTGTACCACGAATATAATTTAGACAAGAATATAATGGAAACAACAACAGCCACGACCGATATTCGTTCAATCAATGAGAAAATTGAACGCGAGAGTGCTTTTATAGATTTACTGGTTGCCGAGATGAACAAAACCATTGTAGGGCAGAAATATATGATTGACCGCCTGTTGATTGGTTTATTAGGACAAGGGCATATTTTATTAGAAGGAGTCCCGGGATTGGCAAAAACATTGGCAATCAACACGCTTTCCAAAGCCGTTGACGGATCTTTTAGCCGCATTCAGTTCACTCCCGATTTGTTGCCTGCCGATGTAGTGGGTACGATGATTTACAACATAAAGGAAAACGATTTTTCTATTAAAAAAGGTCCCGTTTTCGCCAACTTTATCCTTGCCGACGAGATCAACCGTGCACCCGCAAAAGTGCAATCGGCACTGTTGGAAGCAATGCAGGAAAAACAGGTAACCATAGGCGATACCACGCACAAACTTCAAAGACCATTTTTGGTAATGGCAACACAAAACCCTGTGGAACAGGAAGGAACCTATTTGCTGCCCGAAGCGCAGATGGACCGTTTTATGCTGAAAACCGTAATCGATTATCCTAAATTAGAAGAAGAACGTTTAGTGATCCGCCAGAATTTAGCAGGAACTACACCAAACATTAATCCCGTAGTTTCTTTAGAACAGATTTTACGTGCACAGCAAGCCGTAAAAGAAGTTTATATGGACGAAAAAATCGAAAAATATATTCTGGATATTATTTTCGCTACCCGTTATCCTGAACAATTCAAATTAGAAAGTCTCAAACCATATATCAATTACGGAGCTTCACCTCGTGGTTCGATCAACCTGGCAAATGCCGCCAAATGTTACGCTTTTATCCGCCGTCGTGGCTATGTGATTCCAGAAGATGTCCGTGCCGTGGTTTTAGACGTGTTGCGCCACCGCATCGGAATTACTTATGAAGCCGAAGCAGACAATATCACCAGCGTTGACATCATCAACAAAATTGTAAACGAAATCGAAGTGCCTTAATCCCCTCCTAACCTCCCCAAAGGGGAGGAATTTGAGGTTTGGGAAAAATTTGTAAAGAATATTAAGTTATATTTTCAATAACAGTTCCCCTCCTTTGGAGGGGTTTAGGGGAGGAAAATGGATACAAAAGAGCTACTTAAAAAAGTACGGAGGATCGAAATCAAAACACGCCGGCTGAGTGATCATATTTTCTCAGGCGAATACCACACTTCATTCAAAGGAAAAGGGATGTCGTTTTCCGAGGTACGCCAATATCAATACGGTGACGATGTTCGTGCCATTGACTGGAATGTAACCGCACGCTACAACGAACCCTTTGTCAAGGTGTTTGAAGAAGAGCGCGAACTGACCTTGATGCTGATGGTGGACGTGAGTGGTTCACTGGATTTTGGTTCATCCGATGATTTTAAACGCAATATTGTTACTGAAATTGCCGCTACTCTGGCATTTTCGGCAACAACTAACAATGATAAAATCGGACTGATCTTATTTTCAGATCAAATTGAATTGTTCATTCCGCCCAAAAAAGGAAAATCGCATATATTGCGCATCATCCGGGAATTGATTCAATTCCAGCCAAAGAGCAACCAGACCAATGTTGGTCAGGCATTGGAATACCTTTCCAAAGTAATGAAAAAGAAAGCCATCGTTTTTGTGCTGTCGGACTTTATGACCAAAGATTACGAACGGATTTTGCGCATTGCTGCCAAACGTCACGATGTAACCGGAATAAAGGTTTATGATAAACGTGAACAGGAGCTCACAAATATTGGTTATGTCCTGATGCAGGATGCTGAATCGGACGAAGCAATATATGTAAACACAGGCAATGCCGACATAAGAAAAGCATACAAGGAACATTACGAAGAATTAGAACATTATTTTACAACATCATTTACAAAAAGTGGTGCGGGAGTGATAAAAACCCGTACCGATGAAAGTTACGTTAAAAAGCTATTGGCATATTTTAAAGCACGTTAAAAAATGAACAAAGTATTATTTGCGTTTTTCACGGGATTGTTTGCACTGACTTCTTTTGGTCAGGTAACATCGGGCGTGGATTCTACCGAAATAAGGATTGGTTCAGCTTTTCAACTGACCATTAAAGCCAATGCGTCTAAAAACAGCGAGGTTGTTTTTCCGGATCAGCAAATGATCGGTCCGTTTGAAGTTTTGGAACAAAGTCCGATTGATACCTTGTTGGCAGACGAACGTATGGAACTCATCAAAAAATACACCCTTACGCAGTTTGATTCCGGTTCTTATACCTTGCCGCGACTATCGGTTTATATCGATAAAAAAAATCATCAGACCGATTTGTTTGATATTAAAGTCCACGATGTAGAGGTCGATACACTAAAACAACCGATGCACGACATCAAAGCACAGGTTGAAGCCACAACAGACACGGAAAAAATGTGGAAATACCTCGTCGGTGTATTGTTGTGTATCGCAGCCGGTGTTGCCGCTTATTTTATCATCAAACGCCTTCAGAACAGAAACTTAACCGAAGAAGATTTATACAAAACACCGTTGGAGAAAGTAACGAAAAAGTTACAATTACTCGATTCAAAACGGTTGGTAATGAACGGCGATGTAAAATCGTATTATTCGGAAATGACCGATGTCATCAGGGATTATATCGAGGAAGTTTTTGAAATTCCCGCCAAAGAATCGACCACCTCTGAATTGATTCAGCATTTATTGATAACTATCAAGACCAAAAAAATCAAGTTACACAAAGAAACGGTCAACGATCTAAAACGTGTGCTGCAAACCGCCGATTTGGTGAAATTTGCAAAATCGGAACCGATGATCAACGAAATCGAACAGGATCGGAAAATATCAGAAGTTATTTCGGTTTCGATTGATAAAGCTATTCCCCGTTTTTCCGAAGAACAATCAGAACGGGTGAAATTACGCGAACGACGATTTCAAAAACGGAAACAACTGCGCATTTGGCTGCCAATCGGCATTACAGCATTATTGCTGTTGGTTACAGGAATTGTTTATGCAGTACAAACCATACGTGCCGGTGCAGAATGGACCATGTTTGAATCAAACAAAAGACTGTACAACCGCGAATGGGTAACATCTGATTACGGATTTCCGGCAATAATCATTAGCACACCCGAAGCTTTAATGCGTGTCCGGCAACCACAGTCTGATGCAGAAAAACAGCAATCAAAAAGCAGTGTCTTTGCTTATACCAACTTAAAAACACAGTTGGCTATTTCGGTAGCAACAACAGCCGGACAAGCCAATGATTCATTGGATTTGGAACAGTTATTAAAGTATAAGTTAGAACTTACCGCCACGCAATACGGAGCACAAGATGTAATTTCAAATGCCGAACAGTTCCAGCAGGATGGTGTAAAAGGCATTCGCGGAACGGGAAGCTTTACAGCTCAGAACTTTGTTTCGGGCGAAGCAGTAAAACTTCGTTACGATATGTATCTTTTTGTTCAGAAAAACGGCATACAGGAAGTGACAGTGTTGTTTAAGGAAAATGATGAATACGGAGAAAAAATCAATCAACGGATCATTGAATCCATTCAATTAAATGTAGCAAAATCAAATGAATAATATCACGTTTTTACATCCGCATTTTTTTTGGTTGCTGCTGCTGTTGCTGCCTCTGGGCTGGTATTGGTACAACAACCGTAAAAATGAAAAAGTAGCTGTAAAAATCAGCAATATTCAGGGGTTTAAAAACAAAAAGACGCTGTTATCAAAACTCTACCCATTGCTTTTTATATTGCGTGCGGTGGCATTTATAGCGTTGATTGTAGCTTTGGCACGTCCGCAGGCAGTAGATCAAAGCACCCGAACCAAGATTACCAATGGAATTGATATTGTTTTGGCAACCGACGTGTCGGGTTCAATGTTGGCGCGCGATTTAAAACCCAACCGCTTGGAAGCTTTAAAAAGTGTCGCTTCAGACTTTATTAAAGACCGGGTCAACGATCGTTTGGGAATTGTGGTATATGCGGCAGAAGCCTACACCAAAGCTCCGGTAACCAGCGACAAAAACGTATTGCTGAATCAGTTGGCTGATATCAAATACGACCGTATCATTCAGGATGGAACCGGAATCGGTGTGGGGCTGGCAACCGCAGTGAACCGGCTGAAAGACAGTGAAGCAAAAAGTAAAGTAGTCATTCTGATGACCGATGGTGTTAATAACTCAGGATTGATTGATCCGCAAATGGCTGCCGATATTGCCAAAGAATTTAATATCAAAGTTTATACAATCGGTATCGGAACCAACGGAATGGCAGAAACACCGGTAGCCATCAAACCAAACGGAGAGCTGGAATACAAACGGATGAAAGTCGAAATTGACGAAGAGCTGATGAAGAGCATTGCGCTGAAAACCGGCGGACAATATTTCCGGGCAACCGATACCAAAAGTTTGGAAAGAATTTATAAAGAGATCAATCAGCTGGAGAAAACTAAAATCGATGAACAAAATTTTGTACAACGCAGCGAATTGTTCCGTCCTTTGGTACTTTTGGCATTGATTTTATTGTTGGCAGAATTTATCTCAAGAAAAACATTATTTAAAGGATTTGTATAAAAATGTGGGGATTAGATACGGCATACTATTTTTATTTACTTCTGTTGATACCGTTATTAATTGCGGTTTATCTGTGGAACACCATGTGGAAGAAAAAGAAAATAGCAGAATTTGGTTCGGGAAACTATTTAAAACGACTGGCACCTGAAGCTTCCACCACAAGCAAACCTTTTATAAAAATGGTTTTGCTTGCAGCAACGGTTTTTGCTTTGATTTTTGCATTAGTAAACCCTAAATTCGGGACAAAAATTGAAACGGTTAAGCGTCAGGGAGTGGACATTGTTTTTGCCGTGGACGTTTCCAAAAGTATGCTTGCCGAAGATATTGCCCCCTCTCGTTTGGGCAAAACCAAACAACTGGCATCGCAAATTATCAACAATCTGGCGTCCGACCGGATCGGAATTGTAGGTTATGCGGGCTCGGCTTTCCCGATGCTTCCCATTACGACCGACTACAGTATTGCAAAGATATATCTTCAGGATATGCACACCGATATGGTTTCATCAATGGGTACGGCTTTGCGCGATGCGATTGAAGTAGGAAGTAATTATTTCGACGATCCGGAAACCAGTAAGGTAATGATCCTGATTTCTGATGGTGAAGACCACGGCGAAGGAATCGGTGACGCAATTGCGATTGCCAAAGAAAAAGGAATCAAAATCATTACCATTGGTGTCGGAACTCCTGAGGGAGGACGAATCCCTATCAAACAAAACGGGAAAATCGTCGATTATAAAAAAGACGTGGACGGAACTGTGGTTGTGACCCAACTCAATGAAAACACGTTAAAAGATATTGCAAAAGGTACCGGCGGGATTTTTATGTACGGAAACAAAACAGACGAGGTTTTACAATTGGTAGATCAAACCTTGCAAAAAATAGAAAAAACAGATTTTGAATCGCAGCAAATCGCCGATTTTCAATCACAGTTTCAATGGTTTGTGGGATTGGCATTGCTGTTGTTAATTATAGACAGTTTGGTATTGGAACGCAGAACAGCGTGGATGAAACGGATCAACTTATTTAACGAGAAATAAAATGAAACACTTTGGGTATATGATTTTTATGTTGTTTTTTGTAGGATTTGCCGTTCAGGCTCAATCCTATAAATCACAATTGGCAGACGGAAATCAGAACTTTGGTGTAAAAAATTATACCAAAGCCGAACAAAGCTATCGCAAAGCTGCTGCCAAAGACAACGAAAACACTTCTGCTTTGTACAACAAGGCAAACAGTATTTACCGGATGCAGTCGATGAATGAAGCTGTTTCATCGTATCAAACGGCATTGAAATCGGCAAAGACCAAGGAGGAAAAACACCAGGTTTTTCATAATATGGGCAATGCTTTTATGAATTTGAAAGATTATGCCAATGCAGTGGAGGCTTATAAAAACGCTTTGAGAAACAATCCCGCCGATGAACAAACGCGCTACAACTATGCCTTAGCAAAAAAAATGCTGCAAGAAAATCAGGATCAGCAAAATCAAAACAACGATAATAAACAAGACCAGCAAAATCAGGATCAAAAAGATCAAGACCAAAACAAAGACGATCAGAACCAAGATCAGGAAGAAAATGAAGAGGGTCAGGATCAAAAAGACGAACAGCAGAATCAGGACGGTAAAGAGGATGAGGAACAACCTAAACCTGATCCGCAACAACAAAGACAAGAGCAAACCAGACAGCAGATGGAAAATATGCTGAAAGCTCTGGATAATCATGAACAAGGTGTGAGAGAACGTATTCAGGAACGGGAACAAAAAGGCAAACCGGTTTCTGTTCCGTCAACAAAAGATTGGTAAACCATGCACACAAAACATTTCATATATACGTTTTTAGCTTTATGCACAAGCATTGCTTCCTGGGCACAGTTCGAATTTTACGCCCAGGTAAGCAGTCAGTCTATTGGCATTAATCAGCGTATTGAAGTGCGGTTTACGATGACTGAAAGAGCAGAGAGCTTTAAACGGCCTTCGTTTGAACATTTTGATATTATAGGAGGTCCAAATCAATCGGAAAGTAATATAACATTAAAAAACGGTGAAAAAAGCATGGAAAAAAGTTTCTCGTTTTATATTCAGCCTAAAAAGAAAGGCACTTTAAAAATTGAACCTGCAAGTGTGGAATACGAAGGGGAAGTTTATAAAACCCAACCGATTATTATACAAGTAAGTGATGAAATAATTGTTAAACAAAAATCCAACAACTCACCGAGATATTTGAAGAATATATTTGAAGAAATTGAAAGAAAAGCAAGTAAAAAATATTTCAAAGAAGAATTGGTTTATAAAGAAAACCCAGATAATCAATTTCATATAACTTTAAAGACACGTGCCGACAGTATATTTGTAAATGAGGTTTTTGCCATAGAATACGGTTTGTTAATGAAAATCGATTCTACAAACACCTTTTCGTCTGTTAATGCCAATATTAGCAAGATTCCCGAATATAAAGACAGCTTGGTTCTAGATGTTATTCCAGAACAAGACATTGTGTTCCACAATACAAACAATGTTCTTATCAAAGTGAACGATGTTCTTATTGAGAAAGAAAAGAAAAATATTTATTGTTATGCACCTTTGGTCACCTATTTTCTGAAATCGGGAAAGAAAGAAACAATTGAAATAAAGCCTTTGGAAATTGAATTAATTACAAAAGATACGGTTACGAATATGGTTCACAATGAAATCCTCGTTTCGGAGAATAAAACCATAAAAGCAGTTCTTCTTAAAAACCAACCAAAAAAATTCTCGGGAATATTCGGAAATTTTGATATTAAGACACGCACAAATCAGTATTTAGTAAAAATAAACGAAACTGTTGAAATTATTGTAACCATTACAGGTGCAGGTTTTTTACCCGAAGGAACAAACGATATTTTAAAACCTGAAATAGAAAGCAATTTAAAATATTCTTTGGCATTAAAAGAAGATAACACCAAAAATGTTTTTCTAAACGATGTTCAAAAGACTACGATAACCTATACATTTGTTCCTAAAGAAAAAGGAATTTATAAAATTCGTCCGGTAGATTTTTCTTATTTTAATATAAGAACCAATGAATATACCACTGTTAGCACAGAAGAAATCATCATTGAAGCCGATTAATAAACCATGCACACAAAACATTTCATATATACGTTTTTAGCTTTATGTACAAGCATTGCTTCCTGGGCACAGTTCGAATTTTACGCCCAGGTGAGCAGTCAGTCTATTGGCATTAATCAGCGTATTGAGGTGCGGTTTACGATGACTGAAAGAGCAGAGAGTTTTAAACGGCCTTCGTTTGAACATTTTGATATTGCAGGAGGTCCTATGCAGTCTGAAAATTATATCTGGGTCAACGGTCAATCGAGAAATGAATACAGTTATTCCTTTTTTATCCAGCCACAAAAAAAAGGCACTTTGACCATTGGTTCAGCAAGTGTCGAATACGAGGGCAAGGTTTATAAAACGCAACCAATAACCATTCAGGTGGGCGATGCGGTACAGGAACAGCCCCGGCATTCGCAACGTCGCCGCGATCCGTTTGCAAGGTTTTTTGAAGAAATGGAAGAGGATTTTAACCGGCGCCGCCAACAACAGCAACAGATACAACAAAACTTAGGTGAAGGAATTCATCTGGTAGCAAAAGTTTCCAAAAACAATGTATATCTCAATGAACCGCTTACCATAGAGTACGGTTTGTATCTCAGCTATCATTCGGGATTCAATTCCTTAGCGATCAAGGAACTTCCGAAATATGAAAATTTCTGGAATCATTCCATAGAACAAAAAGATCTGCAGGTAAAGGAAGCAACTTTAGACGGTAAAGTATATCGTTATCTGCCCTTGCAAAAAGCAATTCTTTTACCTCAAAAAGACGGTACATTAAAAATAGAGGCGCTGGAAATTGAAATAGAAGAACAATTTTATACCGGACGCGCAGATGTGTTTGGTATTCCCGAAATCGGTATCCGAAAAAAAACGTATTCTTCGGGTGCGAAAAACATTACCGTAAAACCACTGCCTTTGGACAATCAACCGGAAGGATTTACCGGAGGAGTCGGGTCTTATACTTTTACAGCAAATGCCGACAAAACCGTATTGAAAGCTAATGAACCATTAGAATTATCAGTAACCGTTCAGGGAAAAGGGAATTTGGATTTGCTTACACTGCCCAAACCGATTGTTCCTAATGCCTTGGAGCTTTACGATCCCGAAAAAATCAACCGGGTAACCAAAAATATGTCGTCGGGAATGCAGGGTACTAAAACGGAAAAATACGTCATTGTGCCGCAATACAAAGGAACTTACACCATTGAACCGCTGACGTTTTCTTATTTCGACATTGACTCAAAATCCTACAAAACCATTACCACAGAACCGATCACAGTAGAAGTGACCGAAGGTCCGGAAGTGCCTACCAACACGAATCAAAACAATCAGGCTGAAATGGTCCGCAGCAATGACATGCAGCCTTTGGATGGAAATATCGATTGGTTTACCGGTAATTTCGTCACAGAAAACAATACCTATTACGCCTGGTGGCTGGCACCGTTATTATTGTTGCCAATAGTATTTGTCGTAAAAAGCCGATCAGACAAAAACAATCAAAACACTGAAGGCAAACGACTGAAAGCAACGAACAAACTGGCGAAAAAATACTTGTCGGAAGCGAAAGCACAAATCGGACAGAAAGAAGCTTTTTACGAAGCTTTGGAACGTTGTATGCACAATTATCTCAAAGCGCGTCTGAAAATCGAAACATCGGAAATGAGCAACGAGACCATTACTGAATTGTTACACGAACACAAAGTCAACGAAGCAGATGTCGCTACTTTTATGCAGATTAAAACCACTTGCGAAATGGCACGGTATGCGCAAATGAACATTCAAACAATGCAAAACGATTTTGAATTGGCGGCGCAATTGATTCATTCCGTAGATAAACAATTAAAAAAGTAAAATGATGAAAAATTACTGGTTGCTTTTCCTGGTTTTCCTTTTTTGTGGTGCGCTGTCTGCACAAAACAACGACTCCCTTTTTTCGCAGGGAATCGCGGCATTTGACCAAAAAGATTACGAAACATCAACAAAGATTTTTTCGCAATTAGTGCAAGACGATTCGTTAAATGCGACCCTGCATTACAATCTGGGGACTTCTTATTTAAGGTTGCAAAATACAGGGTTGAGTATTTATCATTTGGAAAAAGCCCTGAAATTCCGTCCCGATTACGAACAGGCACGCATCAACCTCAACTTTGCCGAAAAGCTGAAAACCACCATCTCCAAGGGCAGTTTACCTGTCCCCCGGCAACAAATGTTGTACAGCGTCTTTAATTTTTTAAAACCGAATACATGGGCATATCTTGCATTGGGCACTATGTTTACAGGAATTGGTTTGATGATTTTTTATCTTTTTAGCAACAAAGCTGTAACAAAGAAAATCCTGTTTTCCATTGGAATATTTGCTGTGGGGATAAGTATTTTAAGTTATTTTATTTCAAAAAACCAATCCAACTATCTTTTGGAACATCATTATGTGATTGTTACCCAAAAAGGAACGGTATTGATGCAGGAACCGCGCAACATTTCCAAAGTGTTGCAAAACATTACCGAAGGTTCTAAAGGATTGATCAAGGAAGAAACCAAGCAGTGGATCAAAATCCAACTCGAAAACGACACCACAGGCTGGGTAGAAAAAAACAAGGTATTGAAATATTGATTTTTGAATGGCAAGATAAATATCTTGCCATTTTTATTTTATACTTTTAAAACAAAAAACGAAAATGACACAGACCGACAGCACCAAAACCCTTTTAAAAACGGTAGAATGTTCTTTTTTTAAATGGCGCGATTTTAGTTTATCCGATCGTATTGCTATTGTAAAGGACATCAGAAACCGTTTGCTTGAAAACAAACACGAATATGCCCGGGCAATCACAACCGATATGAACAAACCCATCCAACAGGCACTTGCCGAAGTGGAAAAATGTGCGTATCTGTGTGATTACTATATCGAAAATGCACCAACATTTTTAAAAGACCGCAAAGTAACAACAGGCTGGAGTGAAAGTTCTATTGTCTTTCGTCCATTGGGCGTGTTGTTGGGGGTAATGCCCTGGAACTTTCCTTTTTGGCAGGTTTTCCGTTTTGTGATTCCAAGTTTGTTGGCAGGCAATACCTTTGTGGTCAAACACGCTTCAAACGTTCCGCTAAGTGCACGTGCTTTGGAAGATGTTTTTAATGTTCCAACGATTAATTTCCCCATTTATAAAAACCTTCCTATTAAAAGCGATGAGGTAGCCGCAGTGATTGCTGATCCTGTGATAAAAGCCGTTTCGCTTACAGGCAGCGAACAAGCGGGAAGGTCGGTAGCGGAAACCGCCGGAAAATACTTAAAAAAATGTGTATTGGAATTAGGCGGAAGCAATGCGTTTATCGTGCTGGATGATGCCGACCTGCAACAGGCAGCCGAAAAAGCCGTCAAAGCAAGAATGCAAAACGCCGGACAAAGCTGTATTGCCGGAAAACGTTTTTTGGTTCAGGAAACCGTTTATACACAGTTCCTGGATTTGTTTAAAGAACAATTAAACACGTTAAAAACAGGAGATAAATTTGATGAATCGGTCAATTTCGGAGCAATGGCTCGCGAAGATCTGGCGGAAGAACTGGAAAAGCAACTGGCAGAAAGTGTTTCACTCGGAGCAAAAATTGCAGCCGGCGGAAAACGAAAAGGTGCTTTTTTTGAACCTACCATTGTTACGGATGTTTCCGTTGATATGCCTCTTTTTCAACAGGAAACCTTCGGACCAGTAGCTGCAGTTCTTCCGTTTAAGACAATAGACGAAGCTCTTACTTTATGTAACCAATCCGATTTTGGTCTTGGTGTAAGTATTTTCACAACTGCACCTGAGAAAATTCAACCTTATTTGCCTTTATTTGAAGAGGGAGCTATTTTTATCAATGAAATAGTGGTATCTGATCCGCATTTACCTTTTGGAGGTATTAAAAATTCCGGTTACGGACGAGAATTGTCAGAGTTTGCCCTGTATGAATTTTCCAACATACAAACGATTGTGGTAAAGTAGTTTAGCGGTTTATTTTAGTATGGAACTATTTGTAAAAGAATAACATTCACAGCTTTGTTTTCATTAAAATAAGATTTCTTTATGACTTTACTTTTACTTTTGGCACGGCTATTGTCTTTAGATTAAGTATAACACAAAAATAAAGAAAAATGAAAAAGTTAATTTTAATGATCGCAATAGCAGTAGGAACAACAGCTTTTGCACAGGAAAGAAAAATGGACAAAAAGCCAATGACTTCTGAAATGAAAGTTGAAAAGATGACCAGAGAGCTCAATTTGACTACCGAACAACAAGCAAAGGCAAAGGCACTTTTTGATGCCAAAGCAGAAGCAAGGAAAGTTAATAAAGAAGTAAGCAAAGAAGCTTTTGCAGAGAAGAAAGCATCACGTGAAAATTTTGACAAGGAGTTTAGAAGTATTCTTACCGATGAACAGGTTCAGAAATACGATGCCAAAAAAGAACAAATGAAACAAAAACGAGGAGAAAAGTTTGGTAAAAAAGGCAAAATGATGAAAAAAGGTAAATGGAAAGGAAAAGACCTTGAAAAAACCAACAGTTAATCCTCTGACTTTTGTCGAATAATCCGGCACAGGCTTTTAAGTCTGTGCTTTTTTATTTTTAAATGATTATCGGAAAGTTTGTACCAAAGAGAATATATCAACCCTTCGTCAGTTAGCCTGTCGAGAACTTATAATTAACAACTTCTCGAAAGCCTGTCTTGAGCTTGCCGAAAGGCTCCACTGCGTTACGCTACTCGAAGCGACGTCTTATCATACCATAAGTTGTACTAAAATATATTTTGGTACGAAGTTCCAGATAGTCACTTAAAATTATGTCATAAATAAAAAACACTGAATTACATAACAATAAAACCCCATACAAAAAACTCTGATTGGTTTTAGTGATAAAATAGATTATATAAAGCCAAGATTATTCAGGATATAATTAATACTCTCAGAAAATAAT
>DATGMY010000267.1:0-3625 GCA_035307005.1 Flavobacterium sp.
ATGGCTATGTTGAATCCAAAAGTAGCTATTCTGGACGAAACCGATTCAGGGCTGGATATTGATGCTTTGCGAATCGTTGCAAATGGTGTAAATAAGCTGAAAAACGAAAACAACGCAGTCATCGTAATTACGCACTACCAACGTTTGCTGGATTATATCGTTCCTGATTTCGTACACGTGCTGCACGACGGAAAAATCGTGAAAACAGGCGGTAAGGAATTAGCTTTGGAATTGGAAGAAAAAGGATACGACTGGGTAAAATAAGTCTTAAAGTATGGGTTGAAAACCTGTTGAGAAACCAAGAGCCTGTTTAAATTTATATTGTAACAATGTTTATCACTTATTTTTGAGCAAAAAGAGTCAAAAAGTTGTAAGGATAGCCGGAAGTTATCTGAAAAATTAAACAAATTAATTAGAGAGGTTTAAACGGGCTAAAATACAAATTGGATATAAGATGTAAACGCTTCTAATTTTTATTGAGATGAAACAGTTAATAAATTACCGGTTATTTATCTTTTGTTATTTCACATCTTGTGGTGGCTTATTAACTGCACAGACACAATTTGGAAGCCAACAAATCATTGATTCTACTGTTTATGGAGTTACTAAGATTGTAACCGCCGATATAGACAACGACGGGTTTCTTGACATCATCACTTCACAGAAGTATTTTAACAACAACAAAATATCTTATTTTCTAAATTCGGGTTCTTCCACTTTCGGTTCTCAAATAATTCTTACAACAAACGTAAATTCGTCAGAAGGAATCGCCGTTGCAGACATTGATGACAACGGTTGGAATGACATTGTAGCTATATCCCATAACCCTACTAAAGTGATTTGGTTTCCAAATTCGAGTAATGGATTTTCTTCCGAGGTGTTGATTGATTCCGATTTAACACTCCCTGAAGATGTAGAGATAGCCGACATTGATAATGATGGGGATTTAGACATCATCGTTCTTGACCATTTTAATATTGTTGTTTACTACAATTTGGGTGGTGGCAACTTCAACAAAGTAACTACCCCTAATAACCAATTTGAATACTATGCCTTTTCCATTGCCGATTTGGATGATGATGGTTTTAAAGACATTATTATTGGAAGCGGACCAGTATTGGTTTATATGAACAACAATGGCAGCTTTACCACTCACGACACAAATCGCTCCAATTCAATCAGTAACAATGGATTCTGTTTTATGACACATACTGCCGATTTAGATGGCAATGGAACTAAAGACTTGATTATAGATGGAAATTCGAGCTCAGAAATTGTTTGGTATTCCAATGATGGTAATGGGTTTTTTACCTTGGAACAAACGTTGGATTTTACCACACAATGTAAGTCTGTAAGTGCTGCAGATTTTAACAATGACGGAAACCTTGATGTATTTGCTTCGCTATTCCAGGAAGGAGAAGTTGCTTTGTATCATAATAACGGAATGGGTAACTTTGGAAATAAACAATTGATAAGCACGGGTAATATAGCCCATACAGTTGTAACATCCACTGCCGACCTAAATAATGACGGAAAAACAGATATTATATGGGCACACCCTTTATCGTTTCACTTAAACACCTCTGTTTTAGGATTAGACGATTACTCAGTTACAAACCCAACATCGGTTTTTCCAAATCCTGCGGAGAATCAACTCTATATCGATAACATTAAACACCACAATTATACTATAATTGATATGACAGGCAAGGTATTGCTGCAAGGCATTTATAAAGAAAGTATAGATGTGAGCAGCTTAAGCAAGGGGCTGTATTTGTTAAAAATGGGTAACGAAACAGCTGTTAAGTTTTTAAAATTATAGTCCAAACAAAATACAATAAACATATTAAATACAACACAAATAGTAACTTGAATATTAAACATCTACAAAAAAAAAGTAATTCGTCTAATGCTCTTTAAGACTTTAGATATTTGACTTTAAGACTAAATAAAAATGGAATTAAAAGAAAAATTATTATCATCTTTTTTGGCTTTTGAACAAAAAGTGGACATCAACACAGACCTCCACGACGTTCGCAATGAAGCTTTAAAAATATTTGAAAATAAAGGGTTTCCTACCAGAAAGGAAGAAGCCTGGAAATACACATCGCTAAATGCGGTATTAGCAAATGATTACAACATCCTTCCAAAAAACGAAAGTGAAGTCGAATGGAAAGATGTTCAGAAATATTTTCTAAACGATGTAGATTCTTACAAAGTGGTATTTATCAACGGTGTTTTCTCATCGCATTTGTCTTCTACCACGCACGATGGATTGGATATTTGTTTGATGTCGTCAGCATTGACCAAACCAAAATATAAAATGATTATTGATGCCTATTTTAATCAGGCAATCGATAAAGAAGATAGCTTGTCAAATTTGAATACGGCTTACGCATTTGAAGGAACATACATCAATATCCCAAAATCGACTGTCGTTCAAAAGCCCATCGAAATCATCTACTTTACAACAGGAACCAATCCGGTTTTTGTTCAACCGAGAAACCTGGTTATTGTGGGCGAAAATGCACACGTTCAAATCGTTGAGCGTCATCAAAGTTTAACAGAAGAAGCCGTTGTTACCAATTCGGTTACGGAAATTTTTGCTGCAAAACGAGCTATTGTAGATTATTACAAACTACAAAATGATGTTCAGACGGCTAATCTTGTCGATAATACCTATATCAAACAAAAGCAGGAAAGCCGCGTTTCGGTTCATACTTTTTCATTTGGAGGAAATATTACCCGAAACAATCTGAATTTCTATCAGCAAGGCGAACGAATCGATTCTACGTTGAAAGGAATTACCATTATTGGCGACAAACAGCACGTAGACCATTACACACTGGTAAACCACGAGCAACCCAATTGTGAATCGCATCAAAATTATAAAGGTATTTTTGGCGACCGTTCGACAGGTGTTTTTAACGGTAAAATATATGTAAATAAAATTGCACAAAAGACCGATGCTTTTCAACAAAACAACAATATTTTACTGACCGATAAAGCAACACTGAATACGAAACCACAATTGGAAATTTTTGCTGATGATGTGAAATGTTCTCACGGATGCACCATTGGTCAGTTAGACGAAACAGCAATGTTCTATATGCAGCAACGAGGAATCCCTAAAAAAGAAGCTAAAGCATTACTGATGTATGCCTTTACCGATGAAGTTTTATCGTCGGTTGCCATTCCCGATTTACAACTGAAATTACAAAAATTGATTTCAATGAAATTAGGTGTAAATATCGGTTTTGAGATATAAAAAAATAATGGGGTTTTAAAACCCCATTATTTTTTGCCTACTCTGTAAGATTTTCTGCGTCCTCTTTATATTTATTTTAATAATCATCAATGATTTTATATAAGTCATTCAAGATTACTATTTCTTATAAAAAATAAACCATCCACGGTCTTAGTAATATCTATTTCAAAAAAAGTATTTCCCAAAAAACGTGAATAAACAGCTCCGTCTAAAATGGACTTATCCCGATTTACACTTAAATACATAATTTCGGTATTTGAATTATATTTTTCATCAACCGTATTTTCAATAGAATTAGGTATTAATTTTTTTAGTTTTTTCTTTTTACCATAAAAACCTCTTGTATTTCCAGATATT
>DATGMY010000268.1:0-7892 GCA_035307005.1 Flavobacterium sp.
CCGACTTGCCAAATTAGATGCCAACAGAGGTTTGCAATTGTTTCCTGTAAAGGAATCGCAATGGAAACCCAAAGTATTGCTGGCAAGTGCTTACTACAAACAGGGTATTTCTGAAATTTGGGAACTCATTGAATCCTATGTGAAACTGACCAAAGAAAACAACTACTTTGAGAATCACAGAAACGAACAAAACATCTATTGGCTCAAAGAAACCATCAACGAACATCTGCTTCAAAATTTTTATCAAAATGAAACCATTGTTCAGGCATTACCCTTCGCTGAACAAGAAGTGGTTGCTCATAAAAAATCGCCTTTTTCTGCGGCTATGGAGTTGTTGGATATTTATAAGGGTTTATTGGAAAAGTAAATTTACAACAGATTCGGTATTTAGATTTATTACTGTTTCGGTTTTATGAATTTTCTTCGGTATTGATATGAAGTACATCTTCTAAACGTATCTCCAAAATTTTTATTTTTAGAATAAAAAAACGATAGCTTGTTTATATTTTTTTAATAAAATTTATCGAAAAAAAATATTTTAATTAACCCGTAGTGTATTTGGATTATACTAAATAAAAGTTGTGCAATCTGCTAAAAAGCAGTAAATTGTAGTTACCACACAAACAATTCAATGCACAACTTTACAACAAATTACGAGAAAATTTTAGAAATATTAAAAGAATTAGAGCTTGATAGTGAGAATTTTTCACATCAGATACGCAACCCAAATTAACTGATTTAAGAATAATCGCCATAAATCTGACTTCAGGATATTACCTTCTGAAATTAAGCTACTTATAGAGCGAAGTGTTTACAACAGAAGAGAAAAAGGTTATTTGCCTATATGGAACGCATTAGAAAATTATTGGCAGAAAAATTTAATGGTACTGAAAAGTATTTTGTTGTAGACAGTATGCCTTTAGAAGTTTGTAAATTATCAAGAAGTTCACGTAGTAGAATATGCAAAGAAACAGATTATGCCTTTCCAAACAGAGGTTACTGTGCCTCACAAAAACGCATTATTATGGTTATAAATTGCACGCTGTTTGTTCGGTAGAAGGTGTCTTTCAAAGTTTGGATATCAGCCCTGCATCTGTCCATGACATTCATTATCTCAAAGATATAAAACAACAGCTTAAGGACTGTACAGTATTAGCAGACAAGGGATATTTATCATCTGATTATCAGTTAGATTTATTCACATCGCATAATATTAAACTTGAAGTTCCAATGAGAAAAAATCAAAAAAACTACAAAGATCAGCCTTATATAATAAGAAAATCCAGAAAGAGAATTGAGACGCTGTTTTCTCAATTATGTGATCAATTTATGATTAGAAGAACTGCGAAGCACATCACGAATACCAATAAAAAATAAAAATGAATGAGTAAATTATAAGAAAAGCTTTTTAGGTTTTAAAACAAGGATACTCTCAAAAATAACAACACTTAATATCATTCAAACAATAAACAGAAGTGTAAAGAGAAGTGTAAAGAGAAATATAAACAACTTAATAATAAATATTGCCTAAATGTACTACGGGGGTTTTTAAGTAAAATACTAATAAAACACTTAGAAAAACTAATTATTAACAATGTTAATGCACAAGAAATTGATAATGATACAAAAGACCTATTACGGAAGTACCTAAAGATTTGGTAGCTTTTGTTTTGAAAAAGGTCGCAAACATTGATAGACGATACGAGAACGGCAATATTGAGAAAGAGGAACAATAGTGAGTTCGATGTTCCCCAAGTTTTTGGAATTTGACAGTACTCAACATCGAGCACAAAGGGTAAATTCTGTAATAATTCTTATCTATCAGAAAACAAGAAGTTAAAATAAAAAAATGGAACAAATCTTTCTTATTTAGACTTGTCCCAAGAAGTGACCCGACTGGGGCTCGAACCCAGGACCCCAACATTAAAAGTGTTGTGCTCTACCAACTGAGCTATCGAGTCGCAACACTTTTAGCGTTTGCGAGTGCAAATATAGGACTCTTTTTTATAAAACCATATTTTTTTATGGTATTTTTGTCTATAAAATACAGAGTCATCAGTTAACTTACTCATTCACTATTTTTTATGTATAAAATTATTTTAACAGGATATATGGGATCGGGCAAAACCACCGTGGGTTTGGCTCTTGCGGAGCAACTTTCGATACCTTTTCTTGATTTGGATGAACAAATTGAGAACGAAACGGGACTTTCAATTTCAGAGGTTTTCGAGAAAAAAGGTGTTATTTGGTTCCGAAAAAAAGAACACGCACTTTTAAAAGAATTGATCAACAAATACGATCGTTTTATTTTGAGTTTAGGCGGAGGTACTCCGTGTTATGCAAACAATCATTTACTCTTAAAATCTGAAGGTATTTTTTCGTTTTACCTCAAAGCAAGCGTACCAACACTTGTGGAAAGGTTATCCAAAGAAACGAAGCACCGCCCTCTACTGAATGATTTAAATACAAATCTGACATCATTTATTGGTCAGCATTTATTTGAACGAATTCCCTTTTACAGTTATGCCAAACACACCATTGCAGTAGATAAAAAAACAACAAAAATGATTGTGGAGGAAATCAAAAGTTTTTTGTAAACCTTTGTTTCAGAATAGATTTTTTTTCTAACTTTATGTTTCTTAACTTATTTTTATGAAAAATATTATTCCTGCCATAACCATATTTTTGTGTACTATAATAGGACATGGTCAATCTATTAACCCGACACATATCATCAATCTTTGTTCAAATCAAACAGTTCAGGGAACCTCTCCCACGACCAACATCTACAACAACCTGATGACACCGTGTAGTACCATACCTTTATCTACTTCCATTACGCTGTATTATGTTGAAATCGAATCAGGAAGTACTTTTGAGTTTACAGTATCTCCAAATGCTGCTGTAGATTTCGATTTTGCCTCTTGGAAAAATCCTAATCTGGCAAATGTTGGTATTGCAGACAGAGGTTCACAAAATACAATCGTAGGAATCACTACTTATGATGTGGGACTTTCTCTGAATGAACCCGTACAGCTGTGCGAAGGTGCCGGAGTAGCTCCTCCTTTTACCGGTTTGATTCCCGGTATGGTACGGTATTATGACGTTCAGCCAGGTGACGGAATTTTGATTGCAATAGATCACTGGGAAAGTTCTGTTGTAGGATACGATCTTTCGTTTGGTGGAGATGCTGTTTTAAATTGTAGTATTGTGGGCAGAACTTTCGAAGCTTGTGATTATGATCGCGATGGAGAAGAAAGTTTTGATTTAAACGCCATTAAAGATGAAATCAATAATGTTAACAACACTTTTATCATCGATTTTTTTGAAAACGAAAGCGATGCTAACAATCTGAATGCAACAAACACTTTAGATTCTCCATATACTATTTCGACTTCAGAAAGCCCCAAAACTCTTTATGCGAGATTTAGAAGAGCCAACGGAATTCTTGCCCGGGTTACCGAAATTGATTTTATTGTTCACGAGGTTGTTAAATTACCGGAACATGATTTAATATTAGAAAAATGCAATTTTGAGAATGATGGACAAGAAGTCTTTGACCTGACAAATATTGAAGGTATCATCAACCCATTGAACTCCGGGGAAACAGTTCAATACAGATATTATGAAAATGAAGAAGACGCCCAAAATAATGCGACTAATTACATTTCACCAGCCACAGCCTATGAAGCTCCATCAAAAGTAATTTATGCCACTATCAGTATGAACGATAAGTGTCCCGTAGTTGTTCCCATACAATTAAAAGTTCGAAAAGCGGATGTAAGACCAAAATCAATGGAATGTTCCGAATTCTGCGCCGAAGAAACTGCCGACGGTCTTGTATATGATTTAGAGAAAACTTACCCACATTTCATAGACGACCACAATCCGGAAGACTATATTATTTCTGTTCATTTAAATCAAAACGATGCACAACAAAATATTAATGCTATCAGTAATACTGTAAATTATAAAGTTCCTTATAACCGTTCCGAACACTTGTTTTTAAGAATTACCAACCAATTCGGATGCTCCATTTTTTCGGAAATTATTTTAAATTCCCGAGAACGGTTTCGACGAGAAGATCAGTATAACGCTGTATGTAAACCTTATCACTTATCTTCTTTACCCTTCGGATACCGCTATTTCACAGAACCCAACGGACAAGGAGAAATCCTTTATCCCGGTATGCAAAACAGTATTATTTACGGAACACGAACCATTTATATTCACGGAAATATGAAATTTATGGATCCCGAAGCACCTGAATTTAATCAGTGTGGATATGACGCTTCTTTTACCATTTACAATAATGACTGTGAAATACCTCGCGGAATTTCGCCCAATGGCGACGGACTGAACGATCAATGGGATCTGATTCCTTTCGGCATTATAGAATTAAAAATTTATAACAGATTCGGACATTTGGTTTACAGCCACGGAGAAGGTTATACCAATCAATGGGACGGAACTTCAAACAATGGAAAGATCCTGCCTTCGGGAACTTATATGTATGCTATCAAATCTATAAACGGCCCGAAAACAGGGTGGGTGGAAATTATAAGAGAAACCAGATAATTAAAACACACCGCTTTGTGCTAATCACAAAGCGGTGTGTTTTCTTACCTTAAATTTATTTCAAAAAAGCATATTCTTCGCCTTCGTTAAAGACCACTTGAATATGTTCTAAACTGGAAGTGGATAACGAGATTCCTTTAAAATCTGCTTTTACCGGAAATTTTTTATGATTTCGGTCAATGAGAACGGCTGTTTTGAACTTCTTTACCGGAACATCTAAAAAATATTTAACGCCATAAATCAACGTGGCTCCGGAATTCATCACATCATCTACCAAAACAATCGCCCTGTTTTCGTAATCTGTTTTCTGAAGATCGGTTCTTATTTCCTGCAACGGATCTTGTTTGTTGATTTCCATACGTCCGAGCGTTATTTTCAAATCAGATATTTTTTCTACTTCATCCGCAATTTTTTGCGCAAATACGTAACCGCTGTTAGCAATTCCGGCAATAACCACTTCTTTTTCTTCTATAAATGTTTCGTAAATCTGATAAGCGATGCGCTTTGTAATCTGCTGGATTTGTTGTTTTGTGAGAATGATATTTTCTGTCATTTTATTTTTTTATTAGGATAAATAACTCATTGTGTTGTCTGGGTTTGATAGAATTATAACACCTTTCTAATGTTCTTATTTTAAATTTTCCTTCAAACAAACGTTCATATTCTTCTTTATTCCCTCCGAAAGGCGGCCCTTGTTCTGACAATGGAAAGTCAAACAATACGCCTGCTAAAGTTCCGTTTTCATTGAGCAGCTGGTAAACCTTTTCTACATACAAAGGTCTTAATTTTGGCGCAATAGCGCAAAAAAATGTTTGTTCCAAAATTAAATCATACGTTTGATTGTGTTGAAAAAAATCTTCTGCAATTAATTGAGTCTCCGGAAAAGACGGATTTTTAGTCTTAAAATTGTTGAGCGGATCTTCGGAAAGATCCAGTCCATAAGCGTTTTTAAACCCTTTCTCGAATAAATACATCAATTCATGCCCGTTGCCCACTCCCGGAATCAGGATTTTTAAATCTTTATCAGTCAGTTGATCGATGTACTCTTTCAGCGGCGTTGTAATGGTTCCTGTGTCCCAGGGAACATCGCTTTGCTGGTATCGGGTACTCCAGTATTCTTTATTTAGTTTCATTGTGAATCTGTTCAAAATAATCGTCTTCGTCTAAATATCCGTCAATATCTCTACGATCTTTTTTAGTAGGTCTTCCCTGTCCTTTTTCACGATAATGTTCCTTTGCCAGTTTTAATAATTTTAAATGTTCAAAGGCATCTTCCGGCGTTTCGTCTTTTCTGTATATGTCAACTAATTTTGCTCCTACTCTGCTTTGCGGAAGATCCAATACAGCATATTGATAATTGATCTGATCTTTGCGAACCGAAATCTTATCGCCCGGAAAAACCTCTCTCGAAGCTTTTGCGGTTTGGTTATTGACCAATACGTGCCCCTTTTTCACGGCTTCCGAAGCAATACTTCTTGTCTTAAAAACCCTGATACACCACAAGTATTTATCTACACGCATCTAATTTTATAATTTTGGGTTAATTTTTCAAACAAAAATAAAGGAAAATTGTATCTTGCGCCACTAAATTTGCGTTAAATGAAAAGATTTTTTACCTCTGCATTGATTTTGGTGGGCTCTTTATTTTTATGGAACTGTAAAGATGACGACAACCGACCAACAGTTGCAGAACGAGACCGACAAGAAGTTTACAACGAAAATATTAATGAAATTGAATCGTTTTTAAAGACCAACAGTATAGAAATTCTGGAGGAAGGTGTTCAGTTTGATTCCGTAGCTTTTGAGAGTAATCATTCAATATGGAAGCAAACAGATTATCCCTTGCAATCGGTTGTATTGAAAAACGACACCTACAATACTGCTTACAAAAGAATTGATGACAATGTTGAATACACCGTTTATTACCTGCTTATTAATGAGGGTGGTGGTGAAAAACCGTTTATTCACGACAATGTCTTTACTTCATACAATGGTTATTCTTTAGATCGGACTTCGTTTGATTCCTATCCGTTTGGTGTATGGAGTGGTTATCCTGCCAACGGTTCTGCTACGGAATTTATCTCAGGTTACCGTCAGATTTTACAGCAGATAAAAACGGCAGCCGGAGTTATTGATAATGGCGATGGGACTTATACCTATGACGATCCTGGTCGGGTGGTAGTATTCCTTCCTTCCGGTTTAGGGTATTTTAGTAGCGGAAACGCCACAGTCGGCGGTTATATCCCGCTTATTTTCGACATTAAATTGATTGCCCTAAAGGAAATTGATCACGACAACGATGGTATTTTAACCAAGTATGAAGACGTGAACGGAAACGGAAACCTTTGGGACGATGATACCGATGGCGATGGAAAACCCGATTTTTTAGACATAGATGACGATGGGGATGGTTATACTACTCGTGAAGAAATCACTTATACAGTAGAAGAAAACGGCGAAACAGTAAAAAAACTGTATGAGTTTGAAGAAATCCCAACTTGTTCGGGTGGAACCATAAAAAAACATCTGGATAAGAGTTGTCATTAACTTGCAAAAACAGTTTTTTTAACATTTTTAGTATATGGACACTACCTCCATCGAAACACTGATAAAAAATGATCTGGAATTATTTCTTTATTACAAAAGCCTTAGCAAACTTACCATAGAAGATGCGGTGGAAATAGGTGCATACGTTGGAGCAAATTTTTTAAGAATCATTTTTACCAAAAACAAGGAATTAAAACCGGAAGAACTAAATGGTGTCTTTGGCATCATCAGCAATGTATATAATGATTTGTTTGACAAACAATTTACTCAAAATGATTACGAGCAATTAGCTTTAAAAACATCGGATTTGCTGAAAGACACTCATTTTGAACAAAATAGTAAATATTTTTTTGGAAAGATATTGGAGTCCCCAATGTAATAGCAAAACATCTTATGAATACGACATAATTTTCTATCGTTACTAAACTATGAGAAATACCTTTCGACAACCCGTCTTTTGGAAATCAGCTTAAAACCTGTTTTCTTTTCATCTCATCACGATGTTAATGAAATTTACTTGTTCTCTAATTTTTCCTCGTATCCGTCATCGACAAAAACACTTGTAGCAAGAGTCAGAAAATAAGCCAAAGTTCTCATCTAAAACTTCGCAGCCCCACCCAATCCTAAAAAGAACTCTTTAATCTTTGTGATAAGTTTACTTCTTAAACACTGAGACTTTAAACAAAAAAACGTATATTAGCACGTTGATTTTAAAAACTAAAAATAGATTAGTATAAATTATGATGTCTGAAGGAGAAAAATTGATT
>DATGMY010000269.1:0-4837 GCA_035307005.1 Flavobacterium sp.
TCTTCAATAACCACTTTGGAAGACGCGTCACCAAATTTGGCATCTACCAGCATATTGCGTAATTCTTGTTGTGCTTCGGTTAAATCGTTTAAAATCAAAACTCCTTTTCCGGCAGCCAAACCATCAGCCTTTAAAACATAAGGCGGTTTTAGCGTTGTTAAAAATTCATACCCTTTTTCAACCGTATCTTTTGTAAAAGCTTCATAACGAGCTGTGGGGATATTGTTTTTTACTAAAAATTGTTTGGCAAATTCTTTACTTCCTTCCAATTGAGCTCCGTGTTGCGACGGTCCGATCACCGAAATGCTTTTTAACTGTTCGTCGTTTTTAAAGAAATCGTAAACACCTTTTACCAACGGATCTTCGGGACCAACCACTACCATTTTTACCTCATTGTCTAAAACAAACTGTTTTACTGCTGCAAAATCTGTAGGGTTTACCGATACATTTGTTGCAATTTGTCCAATTCCGGCATTTCCGGGAGCTACAAACAATTGACTGCATTTAGGGCTTTGCGTGATTTTCCAAGCTAAGGCGTGTTCTCGTCCGCCTGATCCTAATAGTAAAATATTCATATTTTGTTGTATTGTAATTTTATCTGCAAAAATAGTTTTTTTTAATCATTAATACGCTTTTCTCTCTCCTTTGAGCGCATTTTTAATGGTTAGATAGATGATTTTCAAATCTAAAAGCAACGACCAGCTTTCCATATAAAAAATATCGTATTTGATGCGGTTGATGATGTCAGAATCTTTTTCAATTTCTCCACGATAACCGTGCGTTTGTGCCATTCCGGTAATCCCCGGTTTGATAAAATGGCGTGCTTTGAACTTATTGACTTTAACGGCATATTTTTCGGTAAAGTTCAACATATGCGGACGAGGTCCCACGACCGACATATTTCCGATGAAAACATTGAAAAACTGTGGCATTTCGTCTAAACTGGTGCGTCGCATAAAAGCACCTACTTTTGTAATACGTGGGTCGTTTTTAACAGCTTCTTCAATATCAGCATTTTCGTTGACAAACATCGAACGAAATTTATAACAATCAAATTCTTCATAATCCAGACCGTTTCTCTTTTGCCTGAAAAATATTGGTCCTTTAGATTCTAATTTAATCAAAATTGCCATCAGCGGCGTGAGCCAGGACATAATAAAAATAATGACCAAAGAAGAAAAAACCAAGTCAAATATTCTTTTTATAAATTGGTTCAACGGATCGTCTAAAGGTGTGATTCGTGCCGGCATTACAGGAATTACCCCATAATAATCCACCTTGAGATTCGCAGACAACAAATCTTTGTGCGAAGGCAGGTATTTTAAAAGTTTCAGATTATTATCGGCATAATTGATAAAAGAAACAATTTGTTCGGTCGAGGTATTTTCTAAACTCAGATAAACTTCATCGATTTTGTTTTCACAGCAATACGATGTGATTTCTTCAAGTGAATTTTTTTCGAGTGAAAAATGCCGGTTCAAAGCATAACCATAATCAGGGTTTGTGGTTACAAAAGTGATGAAATGCTGCGTTAATTCATCATTTCCTATCACAACAATTTTCCGGAGGTTTCCTCTGTAATACTTTCTGAAAATCTTTAACAGATAAAAGATCAGGTATTTTACCGAAACAATAATGATTGCCGTACTTCCCAAATATACCGCCAGCACTTTATAATTTTGAGAAAAAGAAAACAATCCGTTAAACGCCAGCAGATTCAAAGAAAAAAGAAAAAATTGCGCCAGGATTTTTTGAGCAATCTGAATCAGTTTGGTAAAACGATAAACCTGATAAAATTTGGTTACCAATGAAATGACAATCCACGAAAAAGCCAGGTACAGATAAAAGTAAAAGTGCTGAAAAGAATCGGACAACAGCCATACAGCCAACATTACCAATACGCACAAATCAAACGTAATGGTAATGGGTCTTAAATACTTGGAATATCTACCTATTTTTCGTTTCACTAATAAATGAATTTAGAAAAATCTTTGTGTTCTTCTTTTAATAATTCTTCATTGGACAAGGTTTTGAAATAGTCAAATGTTTTTTTCAATCCCTCCGAACGTGGTGTTTTCGGTTCCCAATTTAATATTTTTTTTGCTAATGAAATGTCGGGTTGCCGTTGCATCGGATCATTTTCGGGCAAGGTTTTGTAAACAATTTTTTGTTTGATCCCTGTCAATTCAATGATTTCCCGGGCAAATTCATTAATAGTGATTTCATCCGGATTTCCGATATTTACCGGCAAATGATAATCACTCATCAACAACCGAAAAATTCCTTCGATCTGATCGTCAATATAACAAAAAGAGCGCGTTTGATTACCGTCGCCAAAAATAGTAAAATCTTCTCCGCGCAATGCCTGTCCCATAAAAGCAGGAATCACACGACCGTCGTTTAAACGCATTCGGGAGCCATAGGTATTAAAAATGCGGACAATCCGGGTTTCCAGTCCGTGAAAATGATGATATGCCATTGTCAACGATTCCTGAAAACGCTTGGCTTCGTCATAAACACCCCTGGGCCCGATAGTATTTACGTTGCCATAATAATCTTCCGTTTGCGGATGTACCAACGGATCTCCATAAACTTCGGAAGTAGATGCAATGAGAATCCGTGCGTTTTTTACCCGCGCCAATCCCAACAAATTGTGGGTTCCCAACGAGCCTACTTTCAAGGTCTGAATAGGAATTTTTAAATAATCAATCGGGCTTGCCGGTGAGGCAAAATGCAGGATGTAGTCCAGATTGCCTGGAACAAACACGAATTTTGTTACATCGTGATGATAAAATTCAAAATGTTGCTCTTTGAACAAATGTTCAATATTTTTCAAATCGCCTGTAATGAGATTGTCCATCCCAATTACGTGGAAACTTTCTGCTATAAACCGATCGCATAAATGCGAACCCAAAAAGCCAGCAGCACCGGTAATTAATACGCGTTTCATTTGTGAATAATTCGTTAAAGCAAAAGTACAGTTTTAAAAGTTACAAAAAAATAACGTTCGACGGTATTTTTTATTTCTTTGTTTTACTTATTTCTCGACAACTCAAGCAAATCATTAAAAGTTTTATCTCCCAAAAATTCTTTCACAAGATGAAACGCTGAAACGGTAACACCTAAAATACCGTGCATTCTTACGTTTTGTCCTGTGAGAAAAAGATTCGGAATTTTGGTTTGCGGAAAAATCTGTGTCAAGTGCGAACGGTGTGCTGTTTTTTCAAAGCCGTACAACGTGCCGTTTTCCGAACCGATATAATCCCGATACGTCAGTGGGGTGGAAGTATAATACCGCAACATATTCTCTCTGAGTGACGGAAAATGAATTGATGCTTTTTCAATGATTTTTTCTGCCAAATCTCTTTTAAACGCTTCGTAATCTTCGCCTCTGTTTTGAGGTTTCTTCACGGTGCTTTTTGATGCCGTCCAACGAGAAAACGCTTCAAAATCCATATAAGTCATTATGGTAATCACATCGGCAAATTTTTGGTTTTCACACACAGGATTGGTTGTAATAACCATTTGTTTCGGAAAGTTCTCATCAACCGGATTATGATAATTTTTGACCTCATTCAAACAATCGTAATGATAAATATTGTGGTTGAAATACGGAATGGTTTGTTCTTTTAATACAATGTGCACCGAAAAAACCGACGGTGTTACTTTTAAGGATTTCACGCGTTTTATAGAAGGTTTCTTTTGAAAGTTTTCAGGCAAAAAGCCATAAGTCGTTTTCAGGTCAATGTTTGAGATAAAGGTTTCTGCACGAAAAGAATCCGTTTCGGTTTCGCACGACACAATACGGTTTTCGTCGGTTATAAATGTCTTTACTTCCTGATATTTAAATAACTGAACCTTGTGCTTTTTAAGCTGTTTTACCAACGCTTTCGTAATCTGACTACCGCCTTTCACGCACCGCCACGAACTTTCGATGTAGGAATTGACCGTTAAAGCGTGTACATAAAAAGGCGTGTTTTGATAATCCAAAGCATACAAAAAATTATTGCCCAATAAAACAGCTTTCAATGTTTCATTGGAGGTAATGGAATCCATTACTTCCTGAACCGAGGGTTCTAAAAACGCTGATTGGTATTTATTCTCAAAATCCAATCGATACATTGGAAAGGCATCGCAATAAGTCTGGATAGTTTTAATATACTTTTCGAGTGCTTCCTTCTCTTCGGGAAACAGAACAAGCAATTGATTTACAAAGTTTTCATAACCTTGTGCCTGTGGATAATATTGCCCTTTTTCATTGAAATAAATCTTGTCAAAAGCATCGTTGTTTAACCGTTCCCATTTTAAATCGGGCAGAATATCAAGATATGAAAAATATTGATACAGGTTTTCTCCTTTACTCAATCCGCCAACGTAATGCACTCCGGTATCGATGATTTTTTTATCACGGGCAAAAGTTTGCAAATTGCCACCAAACTGATTGTTTTTTTCCAAAACAGCCACGCTTTTTCCTGACTTTGCCAAAAGCAATGCTGAAACTAAGCCGCCCAAACCACTTCCGATAACTACTATGTCAAACGTATGTCTATTATTCGCGTTCATAGATACTAATTTTATCGGTTTTCAACACACATTTCATTCCTTTCGGGACAATATCCGGAGTTAAGAAAAATACTGCTTTGTCAAATTCTGCCAAAATTTCGTGCGAAACTTCCGTTTGATGCGAACAAAGTAACGTATTGAAACCTAAAGGTTTTTCCGAAGAAGAAAACTCTTTTTGATAACGAACAGAACGAATTTTAGTGATATAAGAGGTTTCTGAAACTTCGCGGGCTTCATCAATAACATTTATTGTTAGAATTTTACGTGAAGGGGC
>DATGMY010000270.1:0-5491 GCA_035307005.1 Flavobacterium sp.
AGAATTATAGTACAAGAATCTGTTTTCAAGACAAGATAAAACAATTACTGAATATGTTGATTAGGGGGCGATTTTAATGTTATCAGGATTATTAAAACCAAAGAACTTTAGAGTTAGACTAATAGGAACAGCTTATTCTTATAGTTATGGTTGGAGAGGTAAGAAGTTATCAACGTTTTAATTTAGAAAAAAATGAAAAATAAATATTCTTTTTTGGTTGTCTCGTTTTTGTGTTTAAATGCATACAGCCAATCTGAAAAAAAAGATTTTTTTGAAGCAAACATACATTTGGTAGGAGCAGGAATTTCGTATGAGAAAAGTTTTTCTGAAAAGTTTGCATTGCGTTCTTCATTGGAATATGACGGAAGTCTCTCTTTTAGAAAAAACTTTCATACCACGGGATCCACCATTACTTTTGTAATGCAGCCAACTGTAAAAATACAACCACGCTATTATTACAATATTAATAAAAGGATGCAAAGTGGAAAAGGCATCCGCTTTAATGCTGCAAATTTTATTTCTGTCGATATAGCTTATAAATCTTCGGAATTAAATATTTCAAACAAAGATTATTATATGCTTGAAACTTTGGCATTTGGAACAGCATGGAATCTGCGCAGGAATATTTCCAATTCCAATTTTATTTATGAAGCTTCCGCAGGTATAAGATATGATTATTTCTTTGAAGAGTTCTATAATAAAAATAATGGAATAACCCCTGAATTAAGAGCCAAAATAGGATACGTGTTTCCGTAGTAACAGAAAACAAAAAAAACCAACTCCGCAAAGAGTTGGTTTTTATTTTTTAAGGTCTTCGACCGGTTATTAAACGATACAATATCGCGATTACAGCAATGACTAATAAAATATGGATAAACTGACCTACAGCTTCTCCAAATCCGAAATACCCTACAGCCCATAGAATAATCAGAATGACGGCGATTAACCAAATTAAATCTCTCATAACAATTTATTTAATGATTTTATTTAGATAAAATTAAGAAAATAAAATAGAAAACGCCTGTTTACAGCATTATTTTTAATGTTAAAATCAAAAAACAGTTGAGATGAAAAAATAGTTAAATGAAATAGCACTCATTTATTATCCTGCTCATCCGCTCTATGCACCCTTTTGTCTTCTTTTTCCAAATGAGGCAATAAATAAAAAACTTCAATCGGGAAGACTTAAAAGCTTATGAAAATTTTATGTGTTGCTAAAAAATAAAAATATTCTTATTTTTTTAATAATAAAAATAATTTAAAGTGCAAAGGTTGGGATTGGTGCATATTTATAATTTAAGAATAACATATTAAAAATAAAAATTTTATTTTTAAGAAGTACCTTATAGATTTGTACCGGAAACAAATAAAAAAGCTGTGCAAAACCAAAAAAGGATCTGGCGGTTAAGCTAAAGTGTTTTTTGTTTTCAGAGAGTTAACATTAATTAATTTTTCTAAAACAATAAACAATATGAGAAAAATGATTTTATCGGCTATTGCGTGATAGCTTTTGTGGGAAACAGTTTTGCTTCGAATGAGGTAAATCTGGAATCAGATTTAAAGGATAATGTAAAGGAAGAAGTTTCTACCTCACACAAAAATCAAGAACATGACAACAACAGTGAAGATGCTGTTGTATCATACAATTGCAGTACTACAACTTATGGATATTATAGCGCGGTTAGTGTAGAGCCAAGTATTAGTCCAAATTTAGAGATGCAAAATACTATGGTAATTACTTATAAATTTGTTGTAACAGGACAATGTACAACCTGCTATTTAATGGGACATAATGGTGTAACTACAACAACTGCTTGTTGGGGTACTAAATGGTAATTTTTAATAATTAAGAGGGTGTTTATATAATGCCCTCCTTTAATTTTTTATATATGGAGAAAATATTTTTTTTAATATTATTTGTAGGAAGTCACGCTTTTGCACAAAAAATTGAGGTTAAGTATTATGAAAATCCGATAATAAACAATAAAGAGGAAATCCAAAAGTTGCCGGAATATCTAAGAAAAGATTTTTTACCTGATAGGTTTTCTTATACATTGACCTATAACAATGGAATCTCATCATATAAAAACGATGATTTTCTAAATCTTCTCGTTGATGAAAATATTTATGAAGAGAAGGGGGTATTGATAAATGATGAAGTGACAACTTTTAGAGGTAAAGTGCTACAAGATGAGAATCGATATAAACACAAAGAAAAACTTTATTACAAAGACGTGATAAATAACAAGGTTTATTATACCGAATTAGGCTATCAAGTAATAGATAATCCATTAAACTGGAATTGGCAAATCACAGATGAAACATCAATAATTGCCGGTTACACTTGCAGAAAAGCAGTGTCGGAATTAATGGGAGGGTATTTTGAAGCTTGGTACACAGAGGATATTGCAGTAAGCACCGGACCAGATAAATTTGATGGATTGCCAGGCTTGATACTTTATGTCCGAACCAAAGGAATGGAAATTATAGCACAATCTATCAAAAATTCAGATACTTTAGTAACTTTTGAAAGACCTGTTTTTGAAGGGAAAATATATACGTTTGAAGAGCTTTATACCCAACCAAAAGTTCATACTGTACCTCAGGCAACCGAAAAAAATAGTCGTACATACATTATCAAAACCAATTAATGCGAGTACTTTTCTTTTTGATTTTTTTTTCGATTTGTAATGGTTACGCACAAAACATCATTGGTATTGTACAGGATGATGCAGAAAACAAAATCCCTCTGGTAAACGTGCAACTATTAGACCAGAAAACGAACAAAGTTGTTTCTTTTACTCAGACCGACAGTAAAGGAGCGTTTTCTTTAAAAACAAATAACGTTTCTTTTCCTTTAAAGTTAAAATTACAACATTTGTCTTTCGATAATAAAGAGCTTGTGCTAAATTCTTTTGAAAAGTTGTATGTTGTATTAGAACCAAAGACCAGTCAACTCAAAGAAATTGTTATTGATGCAAAAGCTTATGATGTAATTAAACGCGGAGATACGTTAAAATATAATCTAAACTCTTTGCTTGACGGTTCCGAATTAAAACTCAAAGATGTGGTTGATAAACTTCCGGGATTAGCCATTGACGAAGACGGAAAAATAAGGTATAATGGAAGTATTATTGATCATCTTTTGTTTGATGGAAATGAATTTTTGAATAAAAATCATCAAATAGCTAATGAGAATATCACTGCAGAAATGATTCAGAAAATTGAGCTTCTTACAAATTATCAAAGCCTGTCAAGTGTGAAGGGTTTTGAAGATTCAGGAAAAACAGCATTGAATATCGGTATAAACGAGAAATTTAAACACCGTTTTAAAGGCAATGTCGATACCGAAACAGGAATAAAGGAACGTTATAATCTACACGGAAATGTCTATAATTTTGGAGAAAAAACAATGTTTAACCTTGTAGCAAACACCAATAATATAAATTATAGTGTTTTATCGGTTAATGATTATATGGATACACGAAAAACAAATGGGAAAAAAATTGTAAATGAGCAGCTTGCTCAGGGAAGGTATTCCTTATCAGATATGGATTTGCCTTCGTTTTTATTTGCTCAGGACAATGTTCAATCCCGAAAATTAACCAATTACACGCTCAATTTTGCTCATAAATTTAATGCTAATGAAAGAATAGAATTTGTTTCTGTTTTTAATCTGTTAGATCAGGCAGAACATACTTTAAACAAACAAACATTCTTTGATGGACAATCGAGGAATCTCTATCGGACAGATCAAATCGAAGGAAAATCTCAATACGCATCAAATGTACTGAAATATGAAAAAAAGTTTAAGAATAACACTTATCTCAATATCAACGCTTATTCCTTATGGTCAAAAGATGACCAGAATCAGTTCCTGGAATCAGTATTTTTCTCCGACACACCAACACTAATATTTGATAACCGTTTGAGATTTAACACAAATAATTTCGGAATCAATGCAACTTATAAAAACCATTTAAGTAAAAATTGGTTGTTAGATGCCGTAGTTTTCTATGATAATAATAACACGAATACAGATAAAGACCTGAATTCAACCGAATTGTTTTCTTGGTTTAACAGCCCTCATTCACATTTATTTCAAAACACTAAAACTACGAACTATAATACTGGCGTATTGAGTAGAGCTACTTGGAAATCAGGTACAAACAAAATTGTTTTTCGGGCATATACCGGACGGGATCGAGAACGTTTAAACAATTACATAAACGTTCTGCCCTTGTATCAGTTAACGGACAATTATGAAAAAAGGGAACACATTCTTGGGGCAGAATACCAGGGAGTTTTAACAAAATCTGGGCTGAGTTATAGTTTGGGATTACAATATAATGTCACCAATCATTTTTTTGTCCCTGATTCAAAAAAATCGATAATGGCTGTTTTGCCCAATGCAAGTGTTTCTTACAACTTAAAAAACGGATTTTCCGCTTTTGTATCCTATAATTCAAATTTGACCGGACTGTCTGTTTATCAATTCTTGACCGGAAACGTGATAGATGATTACAGATCTTATTTTACTCCGTCCTATTTGAATCCTGAACGGATGATTACAGATTCTTATAGCGTAGGATTGATACGTGTCTTTCCTGAAAAGAATATTTTTTCCTCTTTCACGATTTCGCACAACAATATCAGAAAAAAAATAGAAAAAACATATCATAATACAGAGTTGGTAACCGAACAACGTTTTCAATATCTTGATGTAAATGCGACGACATCTGCAAATATTACGTTCAACAAAAAATTTCACGAGATTCCGTATGGGATAAAATTCAATTCATTTGGAGGTATTTCTCAACTTCAAACCGTTTTAAATAATACAATAAGTGAAAACGTGAATTACAACGCTTCTTTAAGACTGAATATTCAATCTTATTATAAAAATAGCTTTGTGAATTTTAATGCCGGCGTAAATTATATGAACAATACAAGTAAAAATGAATGGAACGCTGTTTCAAATTATGCGAAATTAGAGCGGATAACGCCTTTTGTTACGCTAACAGGAGTGGCTTTTAATAAAAAACTTAATTGGAGTTTGAACACTCATTATTATCTCTATGAAGCTTCTTCGGTGCGTTCACAAAATATTTTTGACTTAGGTTTTAAAACACAATATAACTTTTCAAAAAACCTGCAATTTTACCTCAATGCACAAAATGTACTGAACATTCGTACTGATAATACCAAAAATGATTTTACAACAACTTTATTCTATGCTCAAGAAATTATAATGAGTACTTTATCTGGCTTCGTAAACGGTGGAGTCATTTTTTCCTTTTGATTTTGTAATTAGAAAATAAAAGCATCCGAAACTCTCCGTAATTGGTAAAAAAAATAATTGAAAATATTTGATGGTTTAATTGTATTGTTTCTTTTACCTTTACAGGCTCAAATAATTGGGAATGCAAGAAAACAAAAATATAGCCGTAGTTGGCGCAGGATTAGTGGGAGGAGTGTTGGCAATTCACTT
>DATGMY010000271.1:0-2660 GCA_035307005.1 Flavobacterium sp.
GTAGGTGCTTCGGGAGCAATTTATGGGTTGTTGGTGGCTTTTGCGTTTATGTTTCCCAATGCAGGTTTGTCGTTGATATTCTTACCCATACCAGTAAAAGCTAAATATTTTGTTCCGGGAATTTTATTGTTGGATTTAATATTAGGATTCAAAGGATCTTCTATTTTTGGAGGCGGAACGGGAATTGCCCATTTCGCACACATTGGTGGAGCATTGGTAGGCTTTTTGCTGATGTGGTTATGGAAGAAAAATCAGTTTGATCAATACCGATGGGATAAATAAAATGAGAAACAGGCTGAACATACAAAAGATACCGGTTGTCAATAAACTAATGATTGTTGTTGCGGCAATCAGTGTTTTGGTTATGCTGATGCGTTTTTTTGATGTTTCGGCTTATCGCTGGATTTTACAACAATTTGCTCTTTTCAGTGATTTAAACATTTTGGGATTTCGTATCTGGCAGTTTCTGACTTATAGTTTTATCCACGCCGATATCTGGCATTTAGCGATCAATTTGCTGATGTTGTATTTTTTCAGTACCTTGTTTTTTACGTTTTTTAATGAAAAGCAGTTTCTGAAAGTTTATTTTTTGGGAGCGGTAGCCGCCGGAATTTTCTATATTCTGGGTTCTTATCTGATAGGACAGCATCATTATGTAGTAGGAGCTTCGGGGGCTGTGATGGCAGTTTTTTTTACTGTGGTGGGCTATAATCCAAAAATCAGCGTACATTTGATCATCTTTGGGCGCGTGGCACTTTGGATGATTGCTTTGGTGTTGGTTGCTTTTGATGTCGTTCAGCTGTTTTCCGATAATACGGGTGGTCATCTGGCGCATTTGGGCGGGAGTCTTTTTGGGTTTCTTTATGGAAATTACTTAAAAGGGTTTTCGTTTGATTTTTTACCTAAAATCAGAAAGAAGCAAAAAACATCTTTGCGGGCGGTTCACAATGATGCACGACAAAAGAAAAGGCAGATTCAGGAAGATAACGTTCAGAAACGCATTGATGTGATTTTGGATAAAATCAGTAAATCAGGATACGACAGCCTGACGCAGGAAGAAAAAGAATTTTTGTTTAAGCAAAAATGATCCGGATGAAAAACTTAGCTTGGTTTAACAAAATAGTATTTTTTTTAAACATCGTGTTGGTAATACTGACATTGATGGGCTTTGTTTTGCCGTCGCTTGCACCCAAGCTTTTTCCGTTTCTTGCTGTTTTGACACTTATTCTTCCAACACTCTTAATTCTCAATCTCGTTTTTGTAGTTTACTGGCTTTTGCAATTGAAAAGACAGGTTTTTTTATCGGTTTTTGTCTTTTTAATCGGTTATACTTTTTTTGCCAAATTCTATAAATTTCAGGAGAAAAATGAAGAGGTTACAGAAACCGATTTTACGGTATTGAGCTACAATGTCCGTCTGTTTAACCTGTTTCAATGGCTGCCTGACGGAAATGTTCCGGAAAATATCCAGCGGTTTATCGAAGAGCAAAATCCGGACATCATCTGCTTTCAGGAATATTCCAAATCAGCGGAATACGAACTCAACGATTATAAGTTCCGTCATATTATTATGCACGGGAATAAAATCAAAACAGGGCAGGCGATTTTTTCCAAATTCAGGATTATCGACCAGGGCGAAATTGCGTTGCCCAATTCCGACAACAATGTAGTGTATGCCGATATTGTGAAACAAAATGACACAATACGGGTTTACAGTATTCATTTGCAGTCGGTTAATATCAGTCCGGATCTTAACGAAATCGATGAAAGCAAGTCTAAACGTATTTTTAACCGTTTAAGTGAAGCTTTTAAAGCACAACAAATACAATCAGAGTTGATTCAATCACACATGAATGATTTCACAGGACATAAAATTGTTTGTGGTGATATGAACAATACCGCTTTTTCTTACGTTTACAAAAACATCAAAGGAACCATGAATGACGCGTTTGTTGAAGCCGGAAAGGGCTTTGGACAAACGTATAATTATCAGTATTATCCGGCACGCATCGATTATATTTTAGTGGACGATGTTTTTGAAGTGAAAGAGTTTAAAACGTTTAATGATTTTAAAAACTCGGATCATTTTCCAATTATGGCACGATTGAATATGAAAAGTGAAGAGTAACCCGTATATCGTTCCTACTAATTTTCCGGATTATTTCTGTTTTTTTTTAAGATACCCAATATTTTCAATAGTGCTTTTGTGTTATAAATAAAATAAATCACAAAAAAAAGAAAATATTTTTGTCATTCAATTTATTTTATTATAACTTGTACCGCATAATAATCAGAATGTCTGCTTTTTGTGATTTCATATGTTGTAGTGGTCATTCGTAATATATATCAATTATGAAAAAAATAGTACTCTCTATTTTTGGAATCTTCGCACTCGCAGCGTGTGGCGGAGATGTTTATCAGGAGGCTGATAAACAATTTGCAAACAATCCACAAAATTCTTCGGGAGATTCAAGCGGCAATACCGTTTTTACTTTCGACCCGACACTGCCCGGACATTCTGTTCCAGGAGTACCTGCATCTGGAGTGTATGAATCTCCACATTCCGTAACGGGAAGCAGTGGAATAATGTATCATCTTATCAACAACACGCCCTTTGATATCGAAATCATACCTCACATCGGTTTTTTCTGTTATGGTTCG
>DATGMY010000272.1:0-7323 GCA_035307005.1 Flavobacterium sp.
GTCTGTAAAAACGCCAGTTTGTTTGCGGTATTGTTCTTTTTAGGTCGCCAGCTTGATCTGTTGAGTGGGGTTACGGTAATCATCTCATCTAAATCGGTTGACAAAATGTAATAATTTCCAAAATTTTGTCGTACAAGATGGTAACGGTACTCCGGGTTTTGGCGCACGGAAAACTGGAAAGCTTCGCTAAACACCTCGTCATTGATGCTGTCAGACACAACGATTTGCCAGGTATAAGTATTCCCGAAATCCAGATCAGTCATAAGAATCTTGTTGGTTGAGAGATTTGGAATTACTACTCTGTCGTTGGTTTTATTATTGGTGAAAATCAGTTTGTAAAGAAGTTCGTCCCCGTCAGGATCAGAGCTTTCCCATTCCAGCTCCACGTTATTTGTTAATTCCGTAGCCAGATTAGTAGGTGCAATCAGCACAGGAACGGTGGGCGGAGAGTTTAAAGATTCATCTGTTACCATTTCAAAAACAATGTGTACTTTCTGATCAAATTCACTGATTGTAATTGATTGGTATTCGGTTACATACCCTTTAAGTTCCGCCCGAACGGAAAAATTTCCTAAAGGTAAGTTGTCTAAAATCTCAAAGTCTCCTTCTGCATTGGTAAATACAGTTATAGATGCAGGTGTGGTCGAAATTTTGACATTTTCCAAGGGTTCGTTAGAGGATTCAAGCCGCACGCTTCCCGTGAGGGTTCCTCTGGCATTGCCGTCTATCAACTCTTCGCTGCAACTTACAAAGAAGAGTGAAAGCAAGGTGATGATATAGATATAATATGTTGATTTCATAATTTTAAAACTTTGTGGTTATTTTCCCAGATAAACTTGTACTCCAAGACCAAATTGTAAAAAATGATCGTCTCTTTTTCCTGAAACAGCTTTGTCCCAGTCATCATCAAATCCAACATGGTATTTTCCGTAACCTCTTATTCCGACTGATGGCGATACCATATATTCCAGTCCCGCTCCAAATTGCGATTTGAACTGAATTTTTTTGGAATTTTCGGAGATGTTTCTTATTGTTCCAAAACCCGCAGAAAGATAAGGGGTAATGTTGTTAAAAGGCATCATCAGATATTCAATGTCCATTTCTAAGGAAGTGAACTGTGCTTTGAAATATTTTTCAGAACCTAAATTCTGATACCCATAGGATAGACCTAAGTTGAAATTGTCAGAAAAGAGGTATTTAAAATTTCCATGTGCACCAAACTGATTGGAAACATAAGGATAATCTCCTCTGAGCGAGTTTATAGTCGCCGTACCTCCAATAGAGAACTTTGATCTGAAATTAGAATCCCAGTAACCTTTACCGGCAACTTTCTTGTTGCTTTCAATGATTTCATGGGCGTATTCTTCCAGCAGATTGTCTGCTTTGCGTTTGTCTGCTTCTTTTGCAGTCCAGATGTTTTCCTGGATTCCTTCAAGAATCATCAGGTAAACGGCTTTGTTGATGGCCTCTGTTACCGCCATGTGTACAGGTTCGTTGTTTGTAACGCCGATTTCGGCTTCCATCAGTCGTTCCACGTCCACATATCGGAACATACTTGCATTTACAGATTGCGAAAGTATGGTTTTGGAAGTGTAAACCGTTTTAAGGATTTTTCCTGAGTTGGTTGAAACTGCACGTAAATACACGGTAATGCGGTCTTGTCTGTATTCGCTGGATCCGCCGATGCCAAAATATCTTGCGCCGGCTCCTCCTGTGAGAATATTGGTGTCGTACGAAATAACCCCTCCTTCGAGTAAAATTCCGGCAAAGAGCAGTGGTGGCATGTTGTCCACATTTTGCCCGTTGGAATATTCCTGGCGGGTGGTTCGTATAATTTGTCTCTCGTTGAGCAGATTTCCGATGTTTTCCCTTTCAATAGGGGCAAACCATTTACTGTCTTCTAAGGATTTGATCAAAATAGTTGTTAACCCTTGCGGCACTGCTGTACTCCAGTTTGCACCCATATTAGAAGCCTTGTATTGTCCGGTTTGATCCCTGAATTTGTAAACGCCGACAATGATGGGCTCCTGAGGTGCCGGCAGTTTTTTGAAATCTTTTTCAGTAGCGGTAATTTCTCCGATAACAGAGCTGGATTCCACTCCTGCGGGAGGAGTAAAAAACACACCACAACTTTGAAAAAAAATCAATAAAATAAGCAGGGAAAAACGATTTATATTTAATCGAGTCATAATGCTTTCAAATAAAAAATTAGAGTATGATTTCTGTTACTTCGCCTGTTTCGTTGTCTATGATACGAATAACAGTGCCATTTCGGGTGTCATCAATAGAGATGATCAGACCACCGATTTCGAAAGTTCCTGACTCTAAATTGCTCAAGTCTTCATTATCATCAAAGAGTTTTCTGGAAAGCTGGGAAAGAATTTGTCTCTTTACCGTTTCCGAGAAATTGTCCAGCAGACTTGAATTGAAGAGGTTGTTTTTATCGTCGAATTGGTTCTGAGCATTTGCAGAAGCCAAAAGACCACTATAATTCATGGGGTTACCACCAAAGTTGGGGTTAACCGGGGTGTAAACAAGTTGCTGTCCGTAACCAGATACACCGGCAAATGATATTGCGATTAGGGTAAATACGATTGTTCTCATAATTATCAACGTTTTTAATAAATAAATTCGTTTTTAAGTTTATCTTTTTTGTTTGCGTAAACTACAAGCTTTTGCATTGTAGCGAATACCTGTTGTCTGATATATTCTTCGTCAGGATTTGTGAAGAATTCATAAATAACTTCCTGATCTACTTTGACCTGTAAGATGCTCGATAATCCTCTGTAAGGCATTTCTGTGATATGTATCACAAAATCAAATTTTGTGGGATATTGATTATAGGTCGAATAGAAAAAATCATAATAATCTCTTCCTAATTTCGTTCTTGAATCATCCACTACAATTCCTTGCATTAGTGTAAGAGAAGCTTCTGTGACAGGAACCAGATCTTTGGTCATTATTTGTATGGAATCCTTTGCAATCAGCCGGTTTTCAATTTCGTCGCGAATGAAAATAATGGCGGTTACACTTTGGTGTTGTGCCTGACTGACCATTGTTGTTCCAAGACTCTTGATCTCGTTTGGTTCCAGAGTAAATTTTCCTTTTTGCTGGTTGATTGATAAATTTTTGTTAGTGTCGGTTTTTTTAACCAGCAATAGGTAATCCAATTCATAATGATAAGTTCCTTTGTTTTGAACCGTGGGACGAAATGTGAGAACGTCTTCGGATTGTGTAACCTCAATTTCTGCTGCAATCAGACTGTCTCTTACTTGTTGCGCATTGGTAAGAGAAGAAAACAGGATAAAGAGCAATAAAAAAGGTTTTAGAATATTCATCAGTAATTTCTTATAATGATACTTTTATCGTTTCCCTGGTGATTAATAGTCATGTTTTCCATGATGCTGTTATTTCCATATACTTCGATGTAGTTATTGACTCCTTCCATATTTACATTGAGGTTGGAGGGGGTCAGTTTTGACGTTTCTGTATAATACAACAACTGGTGTTCGCCCGTTTGTTGTACCTGCACTTGCTGACTTTCCACATTCACAAGGTTGTAATCTCCGATTTGAACCACCTGATTAGCATTGGTGCTGTTGATTCTTTGAAGCATTATGGTTTCCAGATGTTGTGTCTGTTCTTTTTTATGGTCAACAATCGCCAGGTTTTCATACTGCTGTGCACTCGAAGTTATCGTACAGAACAACACGCATATTTTTAATACTATATTTTTCATGGTTGAGACGATAAAAAGTTTCTGATTAATTTAAACTGCCCCATAAAATATCTGAAAAAATATTCCGGAAATTTACAGGGCAGTTGTTTTTACGAATTCAGTTATTACGATCTGAAGATACTTTTTAGAATATAAAAAGCATTAGTTAGATTGTGTAACTGAAATCGAATTTCCATTCCCAACCTGTGCTCCGAAATGAAATTGATCTGCTCCTGTTTGATTAACTGTGGCTGTGTTAAGATCGCCCCATTGCAAATTCATAGAAGTGTTTGCATCTCCATTTTGAATCAACAAAATATTGTTTGAATCTCCAAACTGTGCCATTGCTCCCATATTGCTGTCACCTATTTGAGCAGCTAAACCAAAATTCTCATTTCCGTTTTGAGTTAAGTAAGCATTGTTAAAGTCTCCTAATTGAGCAGCAACACCGATATTCTCGTCTCCATTTTGAGTTAAGTAAGCTTGGTTCGAATTCCCATCTTGATAAGCGATTGCTGCGTTTGAATCACCAGTTTGATAAACCTCTGCGATATTCAAGTCACCTAACTGAGCTACGCCTGCAATGTTGAAATCACCATGTTGCTCTACATCTGAATCGTTATCGTTACCTACTTGAGTAACATAAGCAGCGTTTTCATCACCCATTCTAAAACCTCTTGAATCATTGTCGTTACCTTCTTGGTAAATATCTACAAAATTGCTATAACCATTGGTGTATTCTGTAGCAAAGTTATCATTACCTATTTGGTCGATAATCAATTCGTTGTAGCTTCCTGATTGCTGACTATACACATCGTTATCATTACCATTTTGAGTAATTAAAGCATCTTGATTAGAACCACCTTGTCTTACACGCATAAAGTTATCGTCGCCGGTTTGTAAACCTTCAGCATTATGATTTCCTCCCCCATATTGAGAAATGATCGCTTCATTGCCATTCCCATATTGTCCAAGCGTAGAAGTGTTATTGTTATTTGTTTGTGTAATATAAGCCTCGTTGTTTGCACCATCTCTATCTACAGAAGATTTGTTATCGTTACCTTCTTGAGTCATTTCTGAAAGGTTAGAGCTACCAAGGGTATATTCTGTTGCTTCATTGCGGTCTCCTGTTTGGTCGATAACAACTTCATTATTTCCTCCACGTTGATAACTGTCAGCATTATTAAAATCACCTGTTTGTGTTATAAGAGCTTCGTTTCCTCCTACAGTACCATTTTGTCTTACATTGATAAAGTTATCATTTCCGTCTTGTAACGTTTCAGAGGAATTGTTTCCCCCGGTAGCGTGTACTTGACGTACTGTAAGCCTATTGCGGTCTCCTAATTGCACAGCCTCTGATGTGTTGAAATTTGAAATTCCTGTACCTGTGGCGCTATCACCTTGAATAATAGTGGCTCTATTGGAATCTCCGTTTTGTAATAAACCGGATGCATTTCCTTCACCTCTCTGCGATACATTATTAGAGTTATCATCTCCAAACTGGATAGCTCCACTCATGTTCTCATCTCCTGTTTGAGTAACAGTAGATTCGTTGTCATCTCCCCATTGTAGTAAGTAATTCTCATTAGAATCACCGGTTTGGGTTGTTGTTGCGATGTTGTCTGTACCCACTTGGGCAGAGTAATCGCGATTGTCTTGTGCCATTGCTGTAGTTGTTGCAAGAAAAGCTACGGCTGCACTTAGTACTAATTTTTTCATGATATTTATAATTAAATGTTTATGGTACCAAAATTATTTTGTTTGGCAATGTCAGTCAATCGCTGGTTTCCGTTGTTTTTGGAAAATACTCATAAACCGTGATGTCTTTTTGGTCGTCTTAAAACAGAGGGGTAAACTTACCAATGAATTGTAAAACAAGGCTTTATGGTTTTTGTCTTAGCCGAAAAAAGAAATAAAATAAGATGCTGTTGTTTTCTTTTTGGATTTAAAAAAAACAGTCTAAGTAACTGAAAATGTAGGGGAAAAATAGGGAAAGAAAAGAAAGGAAAAATAATATCAGGAAAAAATGAAATTTTTATTATTCATTGAGCCGATTATTAAAAAAACGGTTATTTACCATATAAATGCTTAATGATGGCTTCAGTTTTGTTTGTGACCTCAAGCTTTTGATAAATATTCTGGATGTGTTTTTTTACCGTTTCGTAGCTTATATTAAAATTAACCGCAATTTCTTTGTATTTCAATCCTTTTGAGAGTTCTTCTAATATTTGGTTTTCTCTCGGAGTTAAGTTGTTAGAATCCGAGGCTATCTGAGATCTGAAAACAGTCAGTATTTTTTGAGCTATTATGGAACTCATAGGTGCTCCGCCATTATACAATTCTCTTATCGAATTAAGGATTTTTTCATTAGACTCTCCCTTCAGGAGGTAGCCGTCTGCACCATTAGAGATGGCTTTGAAGACAGTGTCGTCATCGTCGCAAAAACTACACACCAGGCATAATGCCAGAGGATTGTGCTGCTTTATGTTGAAAATCATATCGCTTCCTGATCCGTCCACCAGATTGATATCTATCCAATAAATATCAGGCGTATAATTTTTAAATTCTTTGATAAAATCGAAGGTGTTGCTAAAGATTTTAATACAAGTAATATCCTCAGTACTGTTTAATAATAATTCAATGTTTTCTGCATAAATGTTGTCGTCTTCAAGAATTACAGTTGTAATTTTATTTTGAGGGTTTTGATTCATTGTGTTGTTTTTTGATAAGAAAAGTTAATCAGAAAGATCAGAATAGTCTTTTTCAAATTTCACTAAAGTGCCATTTTGGTTCGATTCAATATCAATACGACCTTTAATACTTTGCATTCTCGATTTTATGTTTTTCAATCCGTAACTAAGCGATGAAATGCTTTGAGTGTTGAAACCTTTGCCATTATCTTTTATTTGAATTGAAAATATATTGTTTTTTATTTCAAACTTAATGAGAACCTTGTCTGCTTTGGAATGTTTTATAATATTATTCAAAACTTCTTTGTATGAAAGAAAAAAATGTTTCCGGTCGTTTTCGGAGATTTTAATATAAGGAAACTTTTCAGGAATGATGATGGAAATAGTTATGGGATAATTATTGAATAAATTTTCACCATAATTCTTACAATATTTTATAAGGTTTTCCAGCAAGCTGTCTTCATTTTTAATAAACCAAATTACTTCCCGGACTTTAGAAGTTATTTCCTTTTGCATGAGAAGGAGCCTGTTCATGTCGTTTTTTAATTCCGGGCTTGTTGTTCTGTCCGTAATCATTTCGGTAAAAATCTGCATACCTGTTATACTTGCGCCCAGATCGTCGTGTACGTCCTGCGAAATTCTTTTTCTTTCGTTGTGGATATTAAACATTAAATGTTCCTGTGCCTGCATTTCTACCTTTTTTAAAGATAAATTAAATTCTTTTCTGGCAGAAGCGGTTCGGTAATAGAAATAAACAAGGATAAAGAATATAAAAAATACAGGAATAACCGAAAGTATCAACAGTTTGTTTTTTTGTTTAATATGCTCTGATTTTAATTGATAAGCCTCTTCATCAATTTTTATTTGTGTTTGCAAGTCGTTGATGAGTTTTTTTTCTTCTAACGAATGAAGACT
>DATGMY010000273.1:0-14878 GCA_035307005.1 Flavobacterium sp.
TTAAGCCATTGTATGAAAAACGTTTTGAACATCATCGTCCTCTTCGATTTTTTCCAATAATTTTTCTACATCTGCAATTTGCTCTTCTGTCAGTTCTTTGGTTACTTGCGGAATGCGGTCAAAACCTGATGAAAGAATTTCCATATTGCGTTCTTCCAATTCTTTCTGAATGGCTCCAAAACTGTTGAAAGGCGCGTAAATCATAATTCCGTCTTCGTCTTCAAAAACTTCATCTACACCTAAATCGATCAGTTCCAGTTCAAATTCTTCCAAATCCAAACCTTCTGTTTTAGCAATTCTAAAGTTGCACGTATGATCAAACATAAAGTCAACCGAACCTTGTGTACCCAAAGTCCCGTTGCATTTGTTGAAATACGAACGAATGTTGGCAACCGTGCGGTTATTATTATCGGTAGCCGTTTCAATCAAAACAGCGATTCCGTGAGGTGCATATCCTTCAAATAAAACTTCTTTATAATTGGCAGTATCTTTATCCGTAGCGCGTTTTATGGCACGATCTACGTTGTCTTTGGGCATATTTGCTGCTTTGGCATTTTGCATTACAGCACGCAATCGTGCATTAGTTTCTGGATTGGGACCGCCTTCTTTAATAGCCATTACGATGTCTTTGCCAATTCTCGTAAATGTTTTTGCCATTGCCGACCAACGCTTCATTTTTCTAGCCTTTCTAAATTCAAACGCTCTTCCCATTTCTAAATATTTTTATTAATTTTAGCAAAATTATAGAAAAGATGTTTTTTTTGAAAGGAAAGACCTAATTATTTTAATCAACAAAATATGAGAAGAATATTAATATTTGCCCTCTTGATTTCGTGTACGGTAACTGCACAAATTAGAGACAGAAACGATATAGAATTTATTCCTTTTGTGGGGATGGCAAGCTCCGGTTATTATGGTAGCAAAGAGGTTCAAGACAATAAAAGTTTATTTGCTCCGGTATTTGGGATCAATGCCGATTTTTATATGAACAGCCGATGGAGTGTAAAAATGGGAATAGAATACCAAACCATGGGAACAAGAGGATATACATCTCGTGTTGCTGCTGATCCCATAAGTCATAATTTTTATGAATATCATTATGCAAAAGAAAAACTGAACTTTTTTTCTTTTCCTATTCATGCTAATCTTCATTTTGGAAAAACACGAAACTGGAACATTAATTTGGGACCTACTATAAGTTTTTTAACTTCAGGAAGCTTAGATGGTGAAAAAATCAACATCAACAATCTTCGTAAAGAACAAGCAGGAATGGGATTGGGCTTTGGATATAGATTTCATATCAACGAAAATTTTAGTATTGCTATCGACTATCAGGAATATATAAGTTTTACCAGCAACATTTTCAGAGGTTTTGGACATAAAAAGAGTTTCATAGGAAACATTTCGGGAAATTTGAATGTGAGAGCTGTATTTAAATTGAAAAGCAATGCACCATCTGAAGAACCTATAAGCATCTAAAAAAAACCGAAGTCTGTCAACTTCGGTTTTATATTAGAATTATTTCTTGTAAAAAGGTGTTTTAACCACTTTTGCCAAAACATCGTTTTTACGAATACGTATATAAATCTCTGTGCCTTCTGAGGCAAAATCTTTCTGAACATATCCCATTCCGATTCCTTTTCCTAACGATGGTGATTGCGTTCCGGAAGTTACCTTCCCGATAACGTTTCCTTCTGCATCTACAATTTCGTAATCGTGGCGGGGAATACCTCTTTCGATCAATTCAAAACCTATGAGTCTATTTTTGATTCCGGCTTCTTTCTCGGCTTTGATGTTTTCGCTGTTTACAAAGTCTTTGGTAAATTTTGTAACCCAACCCAATCCTGCTTCCAAAGGCGAAGTTTCGTCGTTGATTTCGTTTCCGTAAAGGCAATAACCCATTTCCAGACGCAAGGTATCGCGAGCTGCCAAACCAATTGGTTTGATGTCAAATGCTTTCCCGGCTTCTAAAACAGCATTCCAGATAGCAACAATGTCTTCGTTTTTTGCATAAATTTCAATCCCTCCGGAACCTGTATAACCCGTTGCGGAAATAATCACATTTTCTTTTCCTGCAAAAGTACCTGTCTCAAAGCTATAGAATTTCAGATTCGTTAAATCAACATTTGTTAACGATTGCATTGCTTCGTTTGCTTTTGGTCCCTGAATTGCTAACAGCGAATATTGATCAGACAAATTTTCAAAAACAGCATTCATCGTATTTTGAGCAGAAATCCATTCAAAATCTTTGTCAATATTTGAAGCATTTACCACCATTAAATATTCCGAATCATTAACTTTGTAAGTAATGATATCATCCACAATTCCACCATTATTATTAGGTAAATAGCTGTATTGTGCTTTGCCGTTTACCAAAACAGAAGCGTCGTTTGAAGTAACTCTCTGAATCAAATCCAAAGCGTTTTCTCCTGAAATTTTGAATAATCCCATGTGAGATACATCAAAAACACCCACACCGTTTCTCACGGTTTCATGTTCAATATTAACACCCTCGTATTGAACAGGCATATTAAATCCTGCAAAAGGAACCATTTTTGCTCCCAATGCGATATGTACATCATTTAAAGGTACTTGTTTCATTTGTTTATTTATTTTAAGCAACGTTTTTAATGCTGTTATTTTGAATAATCTGAGCGAAAGTACGTTATTTTTTACGGATTTGCAAAAACTATAATTTTAAATTTCTTAACCGCAGTGCATTGGTAATAACGGATACAGAACTTAAACACATTGCCAGAGCTGCAACCATTGGAGAGAGTAACATACCGGTGGCGTAGTAAAAAAGTCCGGCAGCCACCGCAACACCAATAATATTATAGATAAATGCAAAAAACAGGTTTTGCTTGATATTTTGCATGACTTTTTCACTCAGTACCATCGCTTTTCTCACGTTTGCAAACGAACTATTGAGCAGTGTGATTTTTGAAAAGTCCTGTGCCAGATCCGAACCACTTCCCATAGCAATGCCGATGTCGGCTTTTGCCAGAGCAGGTGCATCGTTGATGCCGTCGCCAATCATTACCACGTTTTTTCCTTTAGCTTGCAGATCTTCTAACTGCCGTAGTTTGTCTTCGGGTAATTGTTGTGCCCATACGTGGTCAATACCTGTTTGACCTGCAATGGCGTTGGCAGTATGCACATGGTCACCCGTAAGCATAATGACTTCGATGCCTTTGGAATGCAGATACTCAATGGTTTCTTTGACATCGATTTTTATGGCATCGTGAATTACTGCCAATCCTGCAATTTCATTGTTGACGGCAACATACGAAACTGTTTTTCCCTGACTTTGAATGTCTTCTACCTGAGTTAAGATTTCAGAAGGAATTTTGATATTGTTTTGCTTAAGCAAAGCTTCGTTGCCCAAAAAAACTTTCTTTCCTTTAATCATTCCCTGAACTCCTTTACCCTGTACACTGGCAACCATTTTATTGGGTTGAAAAGGAAGATGAAGCAATCGTGCTTTTTCCTGAAAAGCGTGTGCAATCGGGTGTTCGCTGCTGGCATTCAGTTCGGCAGTTATTTGGATTAATTCCTCTTCGGAAAAATCTTTTAAGGCAACGATTTGTTCCAACGATGGTTTTCCTTCGGTCAAGGTTCCGGTCTTATCGGTAATGATAGTATGAACGTTTTGCAAACCTTCCAAAGCTTCGGCTTTTTTGATTAAAATACCGTATTCAGCAGCTTTTCCAATACCCATTGATATAGAAACCGGCGTAGCAAGACCAAGCGCACAGGGACAAGCAATGATTAAAACCGCAATGGCATTTTGCAGACCAAATAATAAAGACGCTTCTGACGAAAAATAGCCCCAATAAACAAAAGTCAATAATGCGATTAAAACGACAATCGGAACAAAATATCCCGAAATTTTGTCGGCCAACCGTTGAATCGGAGCACGGGAAAGACTGGCTTTATTAACCATTTCTACAATTTTTGCAATTGTAGTTGTTTGTCCTACACGAGTAGCTTTCATCCGGAACGACTGATCTGTATTGATGCTTCCTGCCATAACTTCGCTGCCTTCTTTTTTATCTACCGGAAGTGGTTCTCCGGTCAGTAAAGCCTCGTTGACAGAAGTTTGTCCGGAAACAATCACTCCGTCTGCAGGAATTTTTTCTCCGGGTTTTACCAAAAGCTCATCATTGACCTGAATTTTATCTACATCGATAACAGTGGCTTTACCTTCAATGAAAACAGTCGCTTTTTGCGGAACCAGATTCATTAAATGTTCTACCGATGATTTGGTTTTTCGGTGGGCACGTGCTTCCAGCCATTGTCCTAAAATCATTAAGGTAAAAATCACGGCAACGCTTTCAAAATAGATTGGAAGATGATCTGAGGTATGGAAAGCGTGTGGATTGATCATCACAAACAGCGAAAATAAATAGGCAGCAATAGCACCCAATCCAATCAGGCTAAACATATTAAGATTTCGGGTTTTAAAAGAAACCCAGGCGCGTCTCAGATAATTCCGACCAATGTATAAAACGGCAGTTGCCCCAATGAATTGCAACCAAATTCCTACATTAAACGGAATAATTTTATAGATAAAACTTTCGTGGCTCATTCCAAACATCGCAATAATAAAGACCGGGATGGTAACGGCTAATGATTGGTAAAACAGTTTTTTTAAATGATTTACCTCTTCGTTGTCCGATGGATTTCCGCCAATTTTTACCAAATCCATTCCGCAAACCGGACAGCCCACGTTGCTGTCATATACTTTGTCGCCTTCGCACAGCATCGGGCAATAATATTTTCCTGTTAGATGCTCTAAGTTTTTTGGAGGTTGATTATGTTCTTCGTGACTGTGAACAGCATGATGTGCAATTTCGGAAACTGTTTCTGTTCCGTCTGCATTTTCCATAATTTCCTGAATGGTATAAGGACCTTTGTGCGATAAAGCGTGCTGCAATTCTTCTAAAGAAATCTTTTGATCAGATTCAATTACAGCTTCGGCAGGGTGGAGGCTCACTGTTACTTTGGGAGTGATAGATCGCAAGGCTTCGGTCACTTTTGCCTGACAACCGCCGCACGTCATTTCGTTGATTTTATATCTTGTTTTCATCTGTCGTATTATTTTAATGTAAAGGTACTTACATTTGACAGATGTGGTGTTACATCTTTTTTAAAAAGGTTTGTATAATTTCAGGTGTTCATCGTTTGATGTTGATGTACTTTCCAAATAATATATGAAGCGATAAAAAGAAATATCCATCTTAAACTCATTTCAAATTCTCTAAAATGCTCTCTTTCAATAAAAAATATTGCAAATGGGTTTGATAAATAATTGACAACTATCAAGGCAACGATATGTATTAACAAATCATATAAAGAAATTTTATATTTATAAATGAACCTGAGTGTACCAAGCAATAATAGAGAAACAGGTAAATAAATGGCAAATATTTCTAATCCAAGTTTATTGATTATATTGAAAGAAGTAAAGAATTGACCCGTTAAAATTGGTGTAAAAGCAAGTGCATACATCAATAAGATATTCAAAAATATATTTACATACTTCACTACACCATTGCTTTCTTTCAAAGGCATACAATAACCTATGAATATTATTGAATACCAGTAAGATTCAGGAATAATACTATGCAAAACAAGTAATAATACAAGTATGATTACATTCAAAAACATTTTATTAGATAAATTTCTTTTTACACTCCAAAAAAAAGTGGCAATATTGCCACTTTTACATCTTAACTCCCGGTTTTTATAAAAGGATAATTTCCTAATCGTGGGGCTAATTCTTTGGTTTTATACGCCAATTGTGAATTGTGATTATTGAAACAGATAATAGTAATGGTATCTTTTCTCAGTGTGACATACGATGTTCTGTTTCCGCGCCACCAACCGTTGTGAAAAGTATATAAGTTACCTTCATCATCCTTGGGTTCTATCAATCTGATTCCTAACCCGTAGTTATTTTGTCCGGGTCTTTCATAGGAATACCCTCTATACATTTCGTTTTTTAAAACCTCACTTATAAAATTATCAGAATACAAAGCTTTGTCTAATTTCAGCAAATCTCGGGCAGTGGTATAAATGTTTTTATCGCCATAAGTGCCGTCCAGATAATCCCAGTGCATACGTGAATTATTGGCGTGATAAGACTGAGTAACGTTGTCCTTGTTTTCCAGATTTTCCAAAACAAAAGTATTGTGCATCTTTAAAGGTTGCAATACCAACTCTTTCATTGCCTCCTGAAACGATTTTTGAGTTACTTTTTCCACAATCAATGCCAGAATGACATAATTGGTATTGGAATAAGTAAAACGTGTATCGGGTCTGAAATCCAATTTGATGTTTTTAGCTTTCAACAAATGAAGCACATCCTTATTAGTAATGGTCTTTTTTGTATCCCAAACACCTTTCTTTGCAGTAAAATGTCCGTAATAAGGTAACCCTGTGCGGTGGTTTAAAAGCATACGCACCGTGATGTCTTCATAAGGAAATTCAGGTAAAACAGTGTTTACTTTTTGATCCAGAAAAATCTTTTTTTGATCTACCAGACGCAAAACCGTTACTCCGGTATATACTTTTCCTACCGATGCTACGTGCATTGGAGTAGTATTGGTAATTTCCTCTTTTTTCTGATAATTGGAATAACCTTTATAATCCTCGTAAATAACCTGTCCGTTTTTTGCCACGAGAAACTGTCCCCAGAAATTTCCGCGATTAATGCGCTCATTGTAAAAGTTTTCTACAATTTCACGTGTTTCTAATTTGTATTTTGGTGTGATGGGATGAAACTTTACTTCATACGGATCTTCGGGAATAAGTTTTTTGTTTTTTTCTTTTATCAGGTCGCTTTTCTTCCGGATTACTTGTGCAAATTCCAGTTTTTTATCACAAGATACAGTAAGTATTCCTATAAATAGAAGCGGTAAAAATATGTTTCTCATTTTATAATCAATAACTCAATCAACAAATATAAAGGTTTTATAAACCTTTTAAAATTTAAAACCCTTAATTTTTGTGAAAAAACAGTTTTCGGTTTTTATATTTAATTTTTTCTAAGGATTTTTATTTTCCAAAATATCAACTATTGTTTTAAAAGCATTATGATAAGTTTTCTTATTTTTGGCAAAAGGCAAACAATGAGATTTATACAACTTCTTTTTTTATTGGTTTTTTTCCAGGGACATTCACAAACCTATCTTGATTTTTATTTTAAATCAAAAGGAATAGACGGTGCTATTGTGATTTATAACGAAAACAAAGACGAATGGATTTTTAATAAGGAATCCGAACCTTTTACCAATACCCCTCCGGCAGCACATTTCCATCTTTGGATGGCATTGGTGGGCTTGCAACAAAAGGTATTTGACGTGAATGAAAAAGTTTTCTTACCCTGGGACGGAGTGAAAAGAGCCTATTTTGACCAACGAAAGCCCGAATGGAATCAAAACACAAATCTGGTGCAGGCACTCAAAACGCAAAACGACTGGTATTTTGCACATTTAAAAGAAGTTTTAGAAGAAAAAGAATATCAAAACACCATAAAAACCAACGATTTTTTAAGAGAAATAAACAATAATAAATGGATGTATTTTTGGAATTACGGAGCATTGACCAATCCCAATACAATGATTTTGTTTCTCAAAGATTTGTATGAAAACAACCTGCCTTTTGATGCTAAATATCAGAAATTTCTATTCAATCAATTACTGATTGACCATAAGCTGGCACTTCGCACCAGTACAACCAGTTATATGGGAGAAAAAATCGAATGGACACTGGGAGTTTATTTCACAAAAGAAAAACCGGTTTATTTTTCACTGAGAACACATCACTCATTAGATGAACCTCAACGAGAAGATTATGAAAAACAGAGAAACCTGCTTATTACAGAAATTTTTGACGCTTTGAATTTGAATAGTGAATAACAAAAACCGTCTGAATTTCAGACGGTTTTTGGATTATAAATCTATAAAAAGAATTGTTATTGCATTTGGTCTGCCCATTGTTCCATTCTTTCTTGTAGTAATTCCGGATTCATAATAGCATCCCATCCAATCACAGAACCCATTACAAGGGTCATAATAAGAGATACCGCAAATAATACAATTCCGATAATTGCTAAAATTCTACCGATATTTAATGTAGAATAATTAGAATAAGCATTAGGGTTTTGCTTGTATAATTTCATGTCTTTACTAGCTAAAACCAAAGCAATGATACCAAAAACGATTCCTGAAAAATAAAAGCAACATCCTAAAATAGACAAAATCCCCAATATCAAAACAGCCGTTGCGTTAGGCAAATTTGACGGAATCAGGTTGTTGGAATTGTTGTCATCCATTGGATTCTGCGAATAATTTGATTGATAATTCTCCATAACTATTTTAAATTAAATTTGTTTGTAAACGTATGCAAATATCATAATAATTGCGTTAATGATAGCAAAAAAAATAATTATTTTGCTGTAATCTCTTTTTTTATCTACAAAATGTAAAAATAAGAAAACAAATAAAAGCACGGTCGTATAAATTGCCGGAAACATTTTAAATGCTCCCACAAAATCGCCCTGAAGCAGCATATAAGCAGCCCGTTGTGTTCCACAACCCAAACATTCTGTACCAAACATTTTTTTGTGCATACAGGGCAACATATATTCTTCCATCTCAATTTGTTTAAATAATATGTAAAATTAGTAAATTTGTGAAAAATATAAAATGAAATATCTTTTTTACTTTTTGGGCGCCGGCTTGATGATTTGGGCATTGATTGAGCAGACGAAAGATCAGCCTGATATCATTGTTCAGATCGCTGCTGTATTAGTGTTTTTCTATGTTATGATGCGGCTGATGAACAAAACTCCAAGTAATTTTAAAGAAGATTCTAACACTGATGACGATGAGCCAACAAATTAGCACAGGAAGTTTTGTAGAAGTTTTAGACGATAATTTTAAAGGTAAAGTCATAAAAATTCAAAACAACGAAGCCGTGGTGCTGACCGAAGATGGTTTTGAATTAAGCTTTCCTTTATCACAGTTAATTCCGGTAGGCGATGGATCATTGATTCGTCAAAACACCTCTTTTAGTGCGATTGAAGCTGCCAAACAACAAAAAGTAACAAAAAATCATCATCGGGTCAATAGAGAAACAAAATCCAGAAAGGACGAAATTGTCTTGGAAATTGACCTTCACATCGAGAAATTGGTTAAGAATTTTAAACATTTGACCAATTTTGATATACTGAATATTCAGGTAGATACCGCACGCTCACAATTGGAATTTGCCATCAAAAACCGCATTCCCAAAGTTGTTTTTATTCACGGAATGGGCGAGGGAGTACTCAAAACAGAATTAGATTTTTTGTTTGGTCGTTATAGTGAAATTACTTTTCAGGATGCTAATTACCGAAAATATGGGTTAGGTGCAACAGAAGTTTATATCAAACAAAATCCTTTGCGGTAACAAAATCGAATAAAAAAAAGTTGTTCTCAATCAAGAACAACTTTTCTTTTAACTTTATAGAGGTCATAACTTAAATCATAACCTAAATACATACATATATATTGAAACAACGCTGTAAATCAATAGTGTTTTAAAATTAACATTATGTTTGTCTGCTGTAAGCATCTTTACCGGCACTGATAAGAGATTCCTACGGAATGACAAACGTTGTGTTAAGAGGTCTTACAAAGTTTAAAAATACGTAATTATCTGATGACCTCTATAACTTTATTTTTTCAGATGTTGATCCAAAAACTGTTCCTGTTCCCAAAGCAAGTGTAAGATGTTTTCTTTAGCAACATAACTGTGACTCTCTTTTGGTAAAATTACCATTCTCACAGGAGCTCCCAAACCTTTTAATGCCTGAAAATAACGTTCGGTTTGCAAGGTAAATGTTCCCGGATTATTATCTGCTTCACCATGAACCAACAGCATTGGTGTTTTCATCTTTTCAGCATTCATAAACGGCGACATAGTGTTGTAAACTTCCGGAACTTCCCAATAATTGCGTTGTTCTCTCTGGAAACCAAAAGGTGTTAAGGTTCGGTTGTATGCCCCGGAACGTGCAATACCACAAGCAAACAAATCGGTATGAGACAACAAGTTTGCAGTCATAAACGCACCATAAGAATGTCCGCCAACACCCACTCGTTTACGATCAATATATCCCAATTGATCTACCGCATTAATCGCAGCTTCGGCGTTCATGGTCAATTGTTCGATAAACGAATCATTGGGCTCTTCGTTGCCTTCGCCAACAATCGGAAAAGCAGCATCGTCTAAAACAGCATAACCTTTGGCAACCCAATAGACAAACGAACCGTAATAAGGAAACGTAAATTCATTCGGGTTTGCAGACGATTGTCCCGCACTGTTTTTGTCTTTGTATTCCGTAGGATACGCCCAGATCAGCAACGGTAATTTTTCTTTAGGGTTTTTACGGTCAAAACCTGCCGGTAAATACAACGTTCCTGAAAGTTCTACACCATCTTTTCTTTGATACTTAATTACTTCCTTATAAACATCTTTGATGCTTTCAAAAGGATTTTTGTTGAACGTGATTTGGGTTAGACCTTCATTGTCTTTAATATTCCGGAAATAATAATTAGGATAATCTGTTTTAGACTGAATATTTACTAATATTTCTCCTTTTTCCACATCAATGATTTCGGTAATTGACTCAATACGGTCGGTGAAATCAGATTGATACAAACGTTGTGTTTCCAATGTGTTTAAATCCAATTCGTCAATAAACGGAAATTGTCCATCTTTGCTGTGTCCGTCCCCAATCAGAAATAATTTATTGTTTTCTTTCTGAAGTGTGTAACGTCCATACGAATTCTTTTTTGTCTGAAAACTACCCGGATTACTGTAAATATCCTGATAATTTCTATCCCAGATCAGTTTTAAATCAGATTTTGCAGTAGGGTTGAACAAATAGGTTTTTATGTTGCGTGTGTCGTACCACTGATCGTAAACGATTGCAGTTTCGTCATCTCCCCAGGAAATTCCGCCGTATCTTTGTGGTGTTTTGGTTAATAACTCCGGAGTAGTGTTAAACGGAGCTTGCCACGTATAAAGCGCATCGCGGTATTCAACTTCATTTGCAGGGTCACCTCCGTCCAAAGCTTCTACAAAAAACAAGGTTGCAGGCTGATCTGCACGCCAGCTCATACTTCTCTTACCTTCACGAACAGCCATAAAACCTTTGGGCATAATTTCGTTTAAAGGAACTTCGTTTACCGTTTTGATTTCAGCTCCCTGTGTATTGTAAACAATGGTTTTCATCGGAAAACGGTTTAAAGGCACCAAATAAGAAAACGGTTTTTCAATCGTAGTCAGCATCAGATAATTGCCGTCGGGAGAAAAGGTTTCTCCGGCATATAAACCGGCTTTTTTAAACAATTTTTTAGTTCCGTTTAAATCGATTTTGTATAATTCTGAAGTAACAATGGTTTCGAAATTTGTTTCGTCCGTCTTGTTTTTCAGCAAATCCTGATATGTTCTGTTTTGCGAAACAACACCTTCTTCAGACTGAGAAACAATCGGACCGGCGGGGATGGCTTTTTCCGCATCGATCAAAGCAGGTCTGTTTGCAGGAATAACTTTAATCAGTAACTCTTTACCATTTCTGTACCAGGTAATTGGATTACCCAGATTGGCATTCAAAACCGCACCGGTCAGTTTTTTTGCTGTTGCAGTTTTAAGATCTAAAATCCACAATTCATTACCGGTTTCTGTAGTGTTGGTAAACGCTAATTTTGTTTCATCCGGCGACCATATCAAGTTGCTTATCAAGGCATCCGCAGGTATTCCTTTGACCTGAGTTTCCGTTTTATCACTTACTTTTTTGACTTTAATATTGTTGATAAACGATGCCGTGCTGGATATATTTGTATTGGGATTGATACGCAATCCACCCAGACGCAATTCGTCCTGATTGAGTTCAGGCAGCGATTTGTATGTGTTTCGGTAGGAAAGTACCATCCATTGTTTGTTTGAACTCATCGAAACCGAAGGTGCTCGTTCGTAGTCTGCTAATTGTAAAATTTCTTGAGAAGGTTTCTGAAAAGTGATGTTCTCTTGTCCAATCATAGGCGATGTAGCAAAGATTAATGCTAATAGGGTTATCCTTAAATAATTCATACTTTTTTCAATTTTTACAAAAATAAGTATTTATCTCAATAAACAAGAGCGTTTTGTTTTTATTAAGGTTGTAACGATAATTGTTTAAAAAATATAAAGTAAATTTGCAGGTATCGATTTACTAAACCGACAAGTTATGTATCATTCAAAAATAGCAGGATTGGGATTTTATGTGCCTGAAAATGTCGTTACCAACGACGACCTGTCAAAGGTGATGGACACTAATGACGAATGGATTCAGGAACGCACAGGAATCAAAGAACGCCGGCATGTGGTTTTAGAAGAAGATTCTACTTCCGGAATGGCACTCAAAGCCTCAAAAATTGCCATAGAACGTGCTCAGATCGACAAAAATGATATTGATTTTATCGTCTTCGCTACATTGAGTCCCGATTATTATTTTCCAGGACCGGGTGTTACGCTTCAAAAAGAATTGGGAATAAAAACCGTTGGGGCTTTGGATATCCGCAATCAGTGTTCGGGATTCATTTATGCTTTGTCGGTTGCCGATCAGTTCATCCGCACCGGGATGTATAAGAATATTTTGGTGGTGGGTTCTGAAATTCATTCTAAAGGATTGGATATGACCACACGCGGACGCGGTGTTTCGGTCATTTTCGGAGATGGAGCAGGAGCTGCCGTTTTATCACGTACCGAAGATTTGTCTAAAGGAATTTTATCTACACATCTTCATTCTGAAGGTGCTTATGCCGAAGAATTGGCATTAATCGCACCGGGAATGGGAAAACGCTGGGTTACGGATATTTTAAAAGACAACAATCCTGAAGATGAATCGTATTATCCGTATATGAACGGACAATTTGTGTTTAAAAATGCTGTGGTAAGATTCTCTGAGGTAATCAATGAAGGATTGGAAGCGAATGGATTGCAGGTTTCTGACATTAATATGCTTATACCGCATCAGGCAAACCTTCGGATTTCTCAGTTTATTCAACATAAATTCAAATTGAGTGATAATCAGGTGTATAACAATATTATGAAGTACGGAAACACTACCGCTGCATCGGTTCCTATTGCTTTAACTGAAGCCTGGGAGCAAGGAAAGATCACAGAAGGCGATTTAGTAGTTTTGGCAGCTTTCGGAAGTGGATTTACCTGGGGAAGTGTGATTATTCGCTGGTAAAAAAAATTGTAATTTAGAATAATTCTTAGTATTTTAGAGCAAAAAAAATAGCTATGAAAGGACAAAGAGTAGAAAATTCAGGACAAGCGCGATTGTTCAAAAATTCCTTTTTAGAAATATTGACCAAAGGACATCCCGCCATAAGCTGGGGCATTCATCTTCCTATTCTGGTTTATTGTTTCTATTATGGATACACCCATTATAATATGTCTTTGGGACTTATGTTGGGCATTAGTGTGTTTGCGTTGTTTTTTTGGACATTTTTTGAATATTTAGCACATCGGTATATTTTTCATCTTATCAGTGAAAAAGACAGTTTGCAAAAAGTAGCCTACATCATGCACGGAAACCATCATCATTATCCAAAGGATAAAACAAGGCTGTTTATGCCACCCGTTCCCAGTCTGATTATTGTTACGCTTATTTTTGCGATTTTGTATCTGGTGCTTAGAGAATATGCCTTTGCGTTTTATCCCGGGTTTATTTTGGGATGGCTGCTGTATGCATCTATGCATTATCTGATTCACGCCATTGAACCTCCGTTTAAGTTTTTACAACCACTGTGGCGTAACCATCATCTGCACCATTACCGCAACGAAAACTTAGGTTTTGGAGTGAGCAATACCTTCTGGGATAAGGTTTTTGGAACAATGTTTGACCTCAAAAAAGAACGGATCGACCGCAGAAAATCCAAAGAATTAATGTTTGACAAGAAACAAAAAAGTGAAGCTTAAAAGTTTCACTTTTTTTGTTATTTTTAATAACTCAAATTCAAAGCATGAACCGCAAAATAATTTTCTACAATTACACCTTTTTAATACTAAGCATATTAATATTGGTCTGTTGTATTTATAAGATATTTCTTAAGCAAGAAAATTATGGTTGGGATTTAGTAGTTTACGATACAAAACCCATAGCCGGATTAGAACCGGAGTTTTTAAAAGATATTGAAAATCCTTTAGAACCGGAACCAATACCTTTTTCGGAAGATAATGAAATTACAAATTGTTATCATGGAAAAGAGATTATTTTCTCTGTTTACGAATTACCCAATCAAATTTTACTAAATACTATAGAGAAAACGATTGATTCCATAAAATTAAATAATTTAGAAAGACGCGTAAGTATTCAAATTGTTTTAGACAAATACACTTCCTATCAAACATTTATTGATATTTTGGATTTGTTTGAAAAGAAACAAAGTAAACTATACGGAGTTGCTAAGAATACTGTTTTTTGGGTCGAATAATAAAAGTTTAGAGGTCATTACTTAAATTCATATATATTGAAACAACGCTGTAAATCAATAGTGTTTTAAAATTAACATTATATTTGTCATGCTGTAAGCATCTTTACCGGCACTGATAAGAGATTCCTACGGAATGACAAACGTTGTGTTAAAGGGTTTTACAAAGTTTAAAAATAGGTAATTATCTGATGACCTCTATAAAAAAAAATATCTGTACATCTGTGGGGCAATAACTTCTCCTTACTTTCTCCTCAAATTTTCCACAAAATCAACCACTGCTCTGTGCGAAACCGTTTGTTCCTGAAAATGTGCCGCTACTTCCTTCCGCTCTTCATCAGTCG
>DATGMY010000274.1:0-3971 GCA_035307005.1 Flavobacterium sp.
GGAATGTTACATCTGATAGGTGATGGTGCACTCAAATGTAAAGAAGTCCTGGAAGGAGAACGATTTATGTATCACGATGAGATTATTTATCCTTCAGCACAACAAATGAGCTTGTTGTCTTTTGAAAAATACCGTAAAAAAAATTTTGAAGATGTTGCTTATTTTGAACCTTATTATCTCAAAGATTTTATGCTGACTGTAAAAAAATAAAGACCTTGATTTTATTATTATCAAGGTCTTGCAGATTTTATAGAGTAGCTAAGAAATTTCCTAACTTAATCATATCTTCGTCGTTTGTTCTAATCTTATTTTCTTTGTAAAATTTCTTAATTTCGGAAGATTTGGAAGGGAATAATTTTTCTGCTGATTTTCGTTTTCCGTCAAACTCTGTCGTTTGACCATTGACAGTAATAAAATAAGAATCTCGGTTCTGTTTGTAGCTTGCCGGTGTGGCAGTGTCATAACTGTTGGCGGCAGCTTTGGCTTCTTCTAATTTTATACTTTTAAATTTTGAAATTTTGACATTGTTTTGGTCGGTCAGAATCTGGTGATAACGAGAAACCGAAGAACCTTTTACGTTGTAAGTAAGTAATTCATAAATTTCACCATTCGTAAATTGAAAATGGGTATTTTGTTCTTTAATTAATTCCAATAAATCATTTCCGTTTTTATATTCCATTATATCGCTGTAGGCATTGTAGCGGATAAGAAAATTCTCTGTGCCTTTGTTTACTTTGGCTTGTGAGAACTCTTCATTCAGGTATTTTGAACCTGTGATAGATGCATCATCGAATTCAGGACTTTTTCTGAACATTAATTGGGAGTTTTCACTAAAATTAATAACTTGTGCGTTACCATATAAAGAAAGTCCCAAAAATGCTGCTATAAAAAATGTTTTTCTCATCTTTTTTTTGTTTTATATTCTTGATAATTTGTTTATTGTATAAAAGTTTGGTCAAAATCATCAGTTTGTAATCTGCAGCTGTTTCGGTTGCAGATTTGTATCCTTTTTTCCTGATTTTTATAAGCGTCCAAGATAGGAATATTTAATGAATAATCAAGAATGATTCGGTGCTGATTATTGAAATTTAATTCATTTAATTCTGCTGCTGTCGGTTGTTTAATAATGATGTATTCAAAGTCCTGCTTGAAAATCAAATCGTTTAATAACCAATCAGAAAAGGCGCTTGCGTACTGAGCCTGATTTAAAACCCGTGATGTCATTTCTTCTGCCGTTTTGATGAAATAGTCGTTTTTGAACAATATACCAAGGTAGAATAAATTTCTGCTCATCACAGCATTTGCCGACGGAATAACATTGTCTTCTATCTCAAAAACTGTACCAATACTTTGTTTTTTGTCGGATTTAAAGAAGCCTTGTGTTTCATCAAAAAAGAAATCTAATGTTTGAAAAGTTAACGTTTGAGCAAATTGTAAATGTTGAATATTCTGAGAATGGTTAAACAAATCAATAAATGCTTTGATGGTAAAGGCATAATCTTCCAATGCACCTTTTATATATATTGTGTCATTTTTAAAGACCCTTCCAAGCTCGTCATTGTACATTGTATGTTGTAAAAAATGACTAAGTCTATGGATGATTTGTGAAAGAAAGTCAGTTGATAAAACCTTTTGAGCATCTAAAAAACCCGAAAGTAACAACGCATTCCACGAACAAATGATTTTATCATCAAGCAATGGTTTTGATTTTTCGATGCGTTTGTTTTTCAAAATTTGTTCCCATTTCTCTTTTAATTCGATTAACTGGTCTATGGAAATCTGATGAAAACGAGCAATATCTGTCAAATCCTGGTCTTGAAAAAACACATAAGCATCGGCTTCTTCCCAAAAACCTTGTTCATTAATTGAGAAAACATCCTGAAATAAATGCCACTCTTCCTCAGGAATCAATTGTTTTAATTCCTCTTTCTTCCAGAAATAATAAGCACCCTCCTGTTGTATTCCCTCTGAATTTAGACTGTCAGCATCGTACGCCGCATAAAATCCACCTGAAGAGTCTTGCCAATTTTCTAAGATGAAATCCACCGTTTTCCGGACTACTTCTTTGTACAACGGATTTTGAGTGTCAATATATGCCCGGGAGTAGATGGATAACAATTGCGCATTGTCATAAAGCATCTTTTCAAAATGCGGAATATGCCATCGATGATCTACACTGTAACGGGAAAATCCACCTTCTATCACATCAAATAATCCACCTTGTGCCATTCGGGTCAGGGTTAACTCAACGTGCTGAATAAAATCATCTTGCCTGTTGATTTTTCCATATCTGTAGAGGAAATTAAGATTGGTAGGCATCATAAATTTTGGTGTACGGGAATGACCGCCATATTCCAGGTCAAAGCTTTTTTTCCATTGATTGATTAAAGGTAAAAGATCGGTTTTATTACTTTGTTTCGGATAAATTTCCAAGGTATTATTTGCTAATGAAATACCATTGCTGAGTTTTTCAGCGTATTCCAGCATTTTTTCCGGATTGGATTCAAACAAAGAAGCTAATTGTTCCAAAACATCGATCCATTGTTCTTTGGGAAGATAGGTAGCTCCCCAAACCGGCAATCCATTGGGCAAGGCTACGATGTTTAAAGGCCAACCTCCTTGTTGGGTCATCAGTTGCAATGCCTGCATATAATAAGCATCTACCCCGGGAAATTCTTCCCGGTCGATTTTAAAATTTGTAAAATATTTATTCATTACTTCGGCAACCTGAATATCTTCAAAACATTCGTGTGCCATTACGTGACACCAATGACAGGCAGCATAACCAATACTAATGAGCATTAATTTACCAGACTGATCTGCTTTGGTGATATTTTCATCGTTCCACATTTGCCAAAAAACAGGATTGTCGGCGTGCTGAAGAAGATAAGGAGAAGGAGAATACTGTAATTGATTTTTCATAACATAATAAGTATCATTCAGGGAAAACAAAAAAGGTTGAGCAAACGCCCAACCTTAATATATATTTATCCGTTTAATGCTTCTACACTGATATCGTTGTTATTTAGCATTTGTCGCAGCATATTTTCGATACCGTTTTTTAAAGTAAAGGTCGAGGATGGGCAGCCACTGCACGCACCTTTTAATATTACAGTTACTTTTTTGGAGGCATCGTCATAGTTTTCAAAAGTAATATTGCCTCCATCTGATTGAACGGCTGGTTTTACATATTCTTCTAAAATATTGATGATTTGTTGTGATGTAACGTCCAAATTATCAAAGTACTGTTCTTGTTGTTGTTCGTGCTCTTTTGTTTGTGTAATGAGACTTTCGTTAATAACCATTCCACCGTTTTCGATATATCCTTTTATAAATGTACGGACTTCGATGGAGATCTCGTCCCAGTCGTAGCTTTCGAATTTTGTAACGGAAACATAATTTTCGTCGATAAAGACCTCTTTAACAAAAGGGAGTTTAAACAATTCTATAGCTAAAGGAGAAGGTTTTGCTTCGTCGATATTTTTGAATTCTACAGCTGTTTTGGTCAGTAATTTATTAGCAACAAATTTTAAAACAGAAGGGTTGGGAGTGGTTTCTCCGTAAACGGTTACAGGAATTTTTTTAGTAGTTTTTGTGTCGGTTTCTATCAATACCTTTCCGCCGTTTGTAACAAAATCTTCAATCTGTTGTTTTACCTCTTCCTGTACATCACTCCATTCCACGATAGAAAAACGTTCAACGGCAACAAAATTCCCCGAAATATAAACGGTTTTTACAAACGGAAGATAAAACAAGTTCCTCGCAAGGGGGGAAGGGGCTGTTTCATCAATATTTTTAAACTCAAAATTAGATCCATAGCTAATGAAATCGGGGAATTCAAACTTCAGAATAGCAGGGTTTTGCGTCGGACGAATATTTAATTTAAACATTTTTTAAGATTTTTTTCAAAATTAACAAAGAAATACCAATTGAATATTTATATTTGGGATTTAAACGTAAAATTAACATTT
>DATGMY010000275.1:0-2767 GCA_035307005.1 Flavobacterium sp.
ATTAGGAAAAAAGCTAACGGCTAAAAGCTAATTGCTAACGGCTTTATTAAAAAAACAAATCCTTGACATATTTTCTACTTTGTTGTATATTTGCCGTTTAGTTTCAATAAGAAAAAATTATGTTCGATAATTTAAGCGATAAATTAGATAAAGCCTTTCATATATTAAAAGGTCACGGAAAAATTACAGAAGTCAATGTAGCCGAAACCTTAAAAGAAGTGCGTCGTGCCTTGTTAGATGCCGATGTTAATTTTAAGATTGCCAAAGATTTTACCAGTCGCGTAAAAGAAAAAGCTATTGGTCAGGATGTATTGACGACGTTGCAGCCGGGGCAGTTGATGGTTAAAATCGTGAAAGACGAATTAACCGAATTGATGGGAGGGGATGCAGAAGGAATTAATCTTTCGGGAACGCCTTCTGTTATCTTGATGTCGGGTTTACAAGGGTCGGGTAAAACCACTTTTTCGGGAAAATTAGCGAACTTCTTAAAAACAAAAAAGAACAAAAAACCGTTGTTAGTTGCCTGTGATATTTACCGTCCGGCAGCGATCAATCAGTTGCATGTGGTAGGTGATCAGATTGGTGTGGAAGTTTATTCCGAACCTGAAAATAAAAATGCCGTTTCTATTGCTACCAATGCCATTGAACACGCCAAGAAAAACGGTTTTAATGTTGTAATTGTCGATACAGCCGGTCGTTTGGCAATTGATGAAGAGATGATGAACGAAATCGCCAACGTTCACGCAGCGATTAAACCACACGAAACTTTGTTCGTGGTTGACTCTATGACGGGGCAAGATGCTGTAAACACGGCAAAAGCATTCAACGACCGCTTGAATTTCGATGGAGTTGTTCTTACAAAATTAGACGGTGATACACGCGGTGGAGCTGCCATCTCGATTAAATCGATTGTCAATAAACCGATTAAATTTATTGGTACGGGCGAAAAAATGGATGCGATCGACGTGTTTTATCCTGATCGTATGGCAGACCGTATTTTGGGAATGGGTGACGTGATCTCCTTAGTAGAGCGTGCGCAGGAACAATACGATGAAGAAGAAGCACGCAAACTTCAAAAGAAAATAGCCAAAAACGAATTCGGTTTCGACGACTTCCTGAGTCAAATCCAGCAAGTGAAAAAAATGGGATCAATGAAAGATTTGGTAGGCATGATTCCGGGTGTAGGAAAAGCAATGAAAGATGTGGAAATCGAAGACGATGCTTTTAAACATATCGAAGCAATCATCCACTCAATGACTCCGGTTGAACGTAAAAAACCTTCCATTTTAGACGCCAAACGCAAACAACGAATCGCCAAAGGTTCGGGGACTGATATTCAACAAGTCAATCAATTGTTGAAGCAGTTTGACCAAATGGGTAAAATGATGAAGATGATGCAGGGTGCCCAGGGAAAAAACCTGATGCGTATGATGGGGCAGATGAAAGGTATGGGAATGGGATAGGTTTGAGTCAGATTTATCACTATTCTTAATATTACGATATAATCAATTTTTTTCATATCTTTAATATAAATTTTCAGGATTATGTTGCAGGAGAAAAAAATACAGAAACAGGTTTCTTTAGATAGTCAAACCATTGAAAGTCTTAAAAATCAGGCTGAAAGAACAGGAAAGAACCTAAAAGAATATATGGAGTTCATTCTTCGGGAGCAGGCACACGAATTTGAGATTACTGACGAATACAAAGCGATGATGGATGAGATTCTTGATCAGCATGAAAGAGGAGAGATAAACTATATTCCTTGGGACAAAGCTAAAAAGCAAATATTTAAAAGATAGTGTTTTATAGTGTGTTCATAACTGAAGAAGCTAAATTAAATCTTCAGGAAGCGGCAGACTACTTTTTGAATATTTCAGTTGATCTCAATCAACGTTTTGAAAATGATTTAGAACAGTGTATTAAATATTTGAAAAGGACACCGTTAATTTACCAAATCCGCTATAAGAAGATTCGGATTGCTTATTTTGAGTAATTTTCCATTTGGAGTTCATTTTATAATTGAAGGAGGGAATATTTATATTTTAAAAATTTTACATACTAAAAGATTTTATAAATAAACCTAAATCCTTTTTTACTTCGAGCGGTGTAGTAACTAAAAACAAACAAACCTGCAAGAGGCATCTTGTAGGTTTTTAAATTCATACAATAACTACAAACAATACACAACAATGCAATTATTAGACGGTAAAAAAGTATCGGAAGAAATTAAAAACGAGATTGCTGCCGAAGTAGCTCAAATTAAGGCACGCGGAGAAAAAGTTCCTCATTTGGCTGCGGTTTTGGTAGGAAGCAATGGAGCAAGTTTAACTTATGTAGGAAGTAAAGTAAAAACCTGCGAAAAAATAGGTTTCGACTCTACATTGGTTTCTTTGCCCGAAGAAACTACAGAAGAAGAGCTTTTGGCAAAAATCAATGAATTAAACAATAACGACGACATTGACGGATTCATTGTTCAATTGCCGTTACCAAAACATATCGATGAGCAAAAAGTTTTGAATGCCGTTGATCCTGACAAAGATGTGGATGGATTCCATCCTGAAAACTTTGGTCGTATGGCATTGGAATTAGAATCGTTTATTCCCGCAACGCCTTTTGGGATCTTACAATTGCTGGAGCGTAACAAAATCGAAACCAAAGGTAAAAATGTAGTAGTTATCGGTCGTTCCAATATTGTAGGAAAACCGATGAGTTTGTTAATGAGCCGCAAAGCATATCCCGGTAATGCGACTGTAACATTGACACATTC